>CAZZWW010000232.1:0-5335 GCA_964657815.1 Vulcanimicrobiota bacterium
GTCAAGGCGAGCAACACGGACGTCGGCGGCCGCACGGTCGAACTCTCCGAATTCGAGTTCATCGTGCGCGGTCGCGGCTACCTTCGGGGGGTCGACGACATCGGCAAGGTCGTCGTGAAGACCGACAAGGGGACGCCGGTCCTGCTGAAGGACATCGCGCGCGTCGAACTCGGACCGGACGAGCGTCGCGGCATCACCGACCTCGACGGAAAGGGTGAGGTGGCCAGCGGCATCACGCTGCAGCGCTTCGGTTCGAACGCGCTCGACGTGATCGACAACGTCAAGACGCGAATGACCGAACTCATCCCGAGTCTGCCGGATGGGACGAAGATCGTACCCGTTTACGATCGCTCGCGGCTGATCGAATCCGCTATCGAGACCTTGAAGCACACGCTTTTCGAGGAGAGCGTCGTCGTCGCGCTCGTCTGCATCGTGTTCCTGCTCCATGTGCGCAGCGCGCTCGTGGCGATCCTGATGCTGCCGGTCGGCATCCTCATGGCCTTTGGCGCCATGCGGGCGATGGGCTTGGGCGCCAACATCATGAGCCTCGGTGGCATCGCAATCGCCATCGGCGCGATGATCGACGGTGCGGTCGTCATGATCGAGAACGCGCACAAGCACCTCGAACGCGCGGCGCCGGGCGCGAACCGGCGCGACGTGCTGATCGAGGCGGCGAAGGAGGTCGGGCCGGCGCTCTTCTTCAGCCTCCTCGTCATCACCGTCTCGTTCATGCCGATCTTCACGCTGGAGTCGCAGGAGGGTCGCCTCTTCGGGCCGCTCGCCTTCACGAAGACCTTCTCCATGGCGGCCGCCGCGATCCTCTCGATCACGCTGGTACCCGTGTTGATGGTGTTCTTCATCCGCGGCAGGATCATCGCCGAGCACCGCAATCCGGTGAACCGCGCGCTCATCTGGACCTACCGGCCAATCATCGAGGCGGTGCTGCGCCATAAGCTCGCGACTCTGGTTGCCGCGATCGCGATCCTTGGTGCGAGCGTCATCCCCGCCGGACGGCTCGGCAGCGAATTCATGCCGAGCCTGAACGAGGGCACGCTCCTCTACATGCCGACGACGCTGCCGGGCATCTCGGTGACCAAGGCCGGCGAGCTCCTGGAGATGCAGGACCGCATCATCAAGAGCTTTCCGGAGGTGGAGTCCGTCTACGGCAAGGCCGGTCGCGCCGAGACCGCCACCGACCCGGCGCCGACCGAGATGTTCGAGACGGTCGTCAACCTAAAGCCGAAGGAGCAATGGCCGGCTGGCATGACGCTCGACGGCCTGCAGGCCGATCTCGACAAGGCGCTGCAGTTCCCCGGCGTGTCGAACGCCTGGACGATGCCGATCAAGGCGCGCACCGACATGCTGGCGACCGGCATCCGCACGCCCGTCGGCATCAAGGTGCTGGGCAAGGACCTCGGCGAGATGGAACAGGCCGCCCGCCGCATCGAGGCCGTCGTGCGCAAGGTGCCGGGGACCAGCAGCGCGTACGCGGAACGCGTGGTCGGCGGCTACTATCTCGAGATAGTGCCCGATCGCGACGCGCTCGCCCGCTACGGCCTGATGGTCGGCGACCTGCAGGACACGATCGGCATGGCGCTCGGCGGCGACGCCGTGACGACGACGGTCGAGGGCCGCGAGCGCTATACGGTCAACGTCCGCTACCCGCGCGACTTGCGCAGCGATCCGAAGGCCATTGCCCGCGACGTGCTGATCTCGATGCCCACAGGCGGCACGGTGCCGCTCGGCGAGGTCGCCAAGGTCCAGCTCGGACGCGGGCCGACGTCGATCCGCACCGAGAACGGCCAGCTCGCGGTCTACATCTACGTCGACATCACCGGCCGGGACCTTGGCGGCTATGTCGCCGATGCGCAGAGGGCGGTTGCGCACGGCGTCAAGCTGCCGGCAGGAACGATCGTCCAGTGGAGCGGCCAGTTCGAGTACATGCAACGCGCCATCGAGAAGCTGAAGGTCGTCGTGCCGCTCACGCTGCTCATCATCTTCCTGCTGCTGTTCCTCAACTTCGGGCGGATCACCGAGACGCTGATCGTGATGCTCTCGCTGCCGTTCTCGCTTGTCGGCGGCCTGTGGTTCCTGTGGTGGATGGGCTTCAACACGTCGGTGGCGGTGGCGGTCGGCTTCATCGCGCTCGCCGGCGTCGCGGCGGAGACCGGCGTGGTCATGCTGATCTACCTCGACCAGGCGCTCGCCGAGGTGCGGGCCGCGAGGGCCGCCGCGGGTCGCGTCTTCACGCGCGCCGATCTCGACGAGGCGATCATGCTCGGCGCCGTCGAGCGGGTCCGGCCGAAGATGATGACGGTCGTCGCCATCATGGCCGGGTTGCTGCCGATCCTCTGGAGCACCGGCACCGGATCCGAGGTCATGCAGCGCATCGCCGTGCCGATGATCGGCGGCATGGTGACCTCGACCGTGCTCACACTCGTCGTGATCCCGGCGGTCTACGCGCTGGTCAAGGGTTGGCGACTGCCGGACGCGATGGTGCCGACCCTCGTCGAGCGGGAGTGCCGCGTCGCGGCGGAACGGGTCGCGGCGGAGTGAGCCGGCCGCTGCTATGCGAACGTCTCGGCGGGACCTGCGGCCCTTGAGATACGCGCCCAGACGTGCGACCGTCAGACTAAAGGGTTCTCCGCGATGCGGCTTCTGCGCTGCCTGATCACGATCCTGGCGATATTGTCGATGGCGGGCATCACCGCGTCGGCTTCGCTTGGTCACGCGCATGCCCCGCACGTTACGGCCCAGTATCACGATCACCATCACGCTGGTAACGCGACTGCTTCTGTCGCGGACGAAGCGATCCCTTGCTCGGGCCATCATGGGCCAAGGTCCCACCACGACGGCAAGTGCTGCGGCATGGCCTGCTGCGGACCCTCGTGCTTCTCCCCTACGGTGTCTACCGATACCGGGTCGCGTGTCGCTTCCACGATCGTCGGTCCGGGTCGCCCGTCCGCCGATGCGTCGATGACCGGCACGCCGTTCTCCCTCCCCGACAGGCCTCCTATCGCCGGCTGAAGGCGGCGGACCGCGGTCCGCCGTGACGACGCGCTAAGCCGGTCGGCTTCGCGCGTCCGTAGTGTCGTGCCCGTCGGCTCGTCGCTCGAAGCGACCCGCCCTCGCGCCCAGATCAACCGCAAGCCGCGTCCAAGGCGACGCCGCGCAGTTCTCCGGGACCACCATGCGAATCCTTCCGATCGCCGCCGGCGTGCTCGTCGGCGTCTTCATCGCGACCTTCGCGGTCGCCGACCCCTCGTATCCGCTGGCCGCCGAAGACCCTGCCAACGGCAGCGATTGGAGACCGCCGCCGTCGTCCACGGCCGGAGTGCAGTCCTTCGCGCCCGTAGAGGCAAAGGACTGGCTGAAGCCCGCAGGCGCAACGACCGGACAGGACGGCGCCATGAAGCGCATGGACATGAAGGGGATGCCAGGCATGGGCGGCGGGTCGATGTCGGGGATGCCCGGCATGGAAGGCGGCAAGTGACCGGCCTGCGACCTCTGCGATGGGGCGCGCGGCTCTCGCTCGCCGCGGCGCTCATCCTCGGCGGCTGCGTCGGGTTCTCGCCCGACGGCGGGATGTCGCCGGTCACGGCCATCGTCGCCACCCGCCTCGATCAGGACGTTGCCAAGATCGGATCCGACGCCGAGGCGGCGAGCGCCGAGGCGCGCGTCGCCGGGCTGCTGCGGCGCCCCCTGAAGGTCGGTACTGCCGTCGAGGTCGCCTTCCTGCGCAACAAGGGGCTCCAGGCCGACTTCAACGACCTCGGGGTGTCGGAAGCCGACTACGTCAAGGCGAGCCTGCCGCCCGATCCGACGCTCTCGCTCAACTTCGTGACCGGACAGGGCGACTTCGAGCTGGTGACGCAGGTCGTGGCCGCCGTCTACGCCCTGGCGACGCTGCCGACTCGGCAGGCGATCGCGGGCGAGCGCTTCGCCGCCGCCCAGATGCGGACGGCGGGCCGGGTCTCGGCGCTCGCCTCCGAGGTAAGCCGCCAGTACTACGTCACGGTCGCCGCGCAGGAGCAGGTCGGCTTCCTCGACCAGGCCGTCTCGGCCGCCCAGGCCTCGGCGGAAATCGCCAAGCAGCTGGGCGAGGCTGGCAACCTCAACAAGCTCGAACAGGCCCGCGAGGACGTCTTCTACAGCGAACTCGCCGCGCAGCGGGCCGACGTCCGGACCCAGGCGCAGGCGGAGCGGGAGAGGCTCACGCGTCTACTGGGACTGTGGGGGCCGGACATCGCCTTCAAGCTGCCGGCGGCCCTGCCGGCGCTCCCCAAAAGCATCCCCTCGGCGCGCGACATCGAGGCGAAGGCGATCCGCGAGCGGCTCGACCTCCAGGCCGCCCGCCACGACCTCGACGCGCTGGCGCGGCAGCTCGGGCTTACGCGGGTGACGCGCTACGTCAGCGACTTCAACCTCCTTATCCAGAACGACCACGAGGACGCCGGTACCACCGGGGGCTCGAAGGTCGCCACCGCGACCCAGAGCCAGCTGACCCGCACCGGCTTCGTCGGAGAGCTGACGATCCCGGTCTACGACTTCGGCGAGAGCAAGGTGCGCGGCGCCCGCGAGGCCTACCTCGGCGCTGCGAACCGCCTCGCGCAGCGGGCGATCGACGCTCGTTCCCAAGCGCGCGAGGCCTACATCAGGCGCAAGGGCAAGTACGACCTCGCCCGCTACTACGCCGACCACGTCCTGCCGCTTCGCAAGACGATCCTCGACCAGTCGACCCTGCAGTACAACGGCATGCTCGTCGACGTGACCCAGCTGCTGCTCGACGCGCGAGACAGGGTTACGTCGAACTCCGCCGCCATCGCGGCGAAGCGCGACTTCTTCATCGCCGGCGCCGACCTAAAGGCGACGCTGACCGGCGACAGCCCGCTCGCGGGCTCGACGTCGACCGTCGCCGCGTCCGCCAACTGAAACCCAGACAAACACCGGAGACGATCCATGACATCGACCCTTTCACCCACCCGCCGAAGCCTGCTCGGCGCCGGCGCCGCGCTCGTCTCGGCCGCCGCCGTTAGCGGCCGCGCGCAGGCCGCCGCGATCCCCGAGGCCCCGATCATGCGCGAGACTGGGATGCAGCCGCCGCTGCATCCCTCCTCAGGGCCCGACTACAACCCCGTGGCGACGCTGAACGGCTGGACGCTGCCGTTCCGCATGAAGGGCGACGTCAAGGAGTTCCACCTGCTCGCCGAGCCGGTGCGCCGCGAGATGGCGCCGGGCATGACGGCCAACCTCTGGGGCTACAACGGCCAGAGCCCCGGCCCGACCATCGAGGCGGTGGAGGGCGACAAGGTCCGCATCTTCGTCACGAACCACC
>CAZZWW010000233.1:0-5331 GCA_964657815.1 Vulcanimicrobiota bacterium
GGCGACGCCGCGCACGCCCGTGTAGCACTGGGACGAGACGCGAGGGGAGACACGGATGCTCGGCCCGAGATCGAAAGCCTTGTTGGCGGCGGCGCTGATCGCGCTGCCTCCGGCGCTCATCGCACAGTCGGCCGGCGCCCGCGAGCTGCCCTCGCAGCTGCGCTGCCGCGTGGCCGGCGGCTTCGGCTTCTTCGTCGCCGGGCGCCGCGCCATCACCTGCACCTACTACCGTCCCGACGATCGGGTCGAGTTCTACACCGGCTCGTCCGACAAGATCGGCGTCGATCTCGGCCCGTCGAACGCCCAGAAGCTCAATTTCATCGTCAAGGGCGCGACGGTCGAGCAGCCCGGCGAGCTCGACGGCAAGTTCGTCGGCGCCCAGGCCGGCATCGACGTCGGCTTCGGCGCCTCCAGCGAGGCGCTGCTTGGCGGCGCCACCGGGCACGTCGCGCTGATCCCGTTCACGCCGTCGTCGTTCTACGCGCCCGACTCGACAGGGCTCAACGCCGCCGTCGGGCTCGGCCTCTTCGAGCTGCACTACGCCGGCAGCGAGCGCCGGTCGCTGCGCGACCGGTATTGACGCGCCCTTGTCATTCTGGGGCGAGCGCAGCGAGAACCCGGAATCCATTGCGCTCTCCGATGACGTCCTTCCGGCACGCGCAAGGGGGTCCGGGGTCGGCTCCGCCGCCCCGGAATGACACGCGTCAAAGCCCCGCCGCGACCTTCACGGCGGCGAGATCCTCGACGAAGCGCGCGTACTCGCGGTCCTTGGCCGCCTGGTCGGGAAGGCGCAGCAGGTAGGAGGGATGCACCGTCACGAACACCGGCGCGTCGTTGCCCTGCGGGATCGGCTTGCCGCGCTCGGCGCCGATGCGGACGGTACGGCCGAGCAGCGCCTTGCCGGCCGAGGCGCCGAGCGCGACGATGATCTTGGGCTCGAGCAGGCTCTTCTCGACGTCGAGCCAGTAGCGGCAGGCCGCGATCTCCTTGGTCTCGGGCGTCTTGTGCAGCCTGAACTTGCCGCGCGGCTCGTACTTGAAGTGCTTCACCGCGTTGGTGACGTAGGCCTTGTCGCGCTCGATGCCGGCCTCGCGCAACGCCTTGTTCAGAACCTGACCGGCCGGACCGACGAACGGATGGCCGGCGAGGTCTTCCTTGTCGCCGGGCTGCTCGCCGACGAAGATGATCTCGGCCGATTGCGGCCCCTCGCCGAACACCACCTGCGTCGCCGGCCCGTGCAGGTCGCAGCGCGTGCACTTCGCCGCCGCGGCCCGGGCCTCGTCGAGCGTCTTCGGAAAGTCGGGATCGAGCGCCTCGGGGCTGAGCAGGTCGGTCGCCATCGTGTCCTCCTCGGCCGGCGCCTCGCGCGCCAGGCTCTGCCGCTCGAGAGCCTTGGCAAGGCGCGACGGCTCGGTCGGTTCCGCGGCGATCATGCCGCGCTCGCGCGTCGCGGCGTCGCGGATGAGGCCGTCGATCAGCCGCGCCTCGGGCAGGTTCTTCCAGTATTTCTTCGGCATCTCCTTCTGCATCGCGTCGATCTTCAGCCGCGCGGGATTGAAGATGGAGGCGTAGTAGGTGCGCCAGTGCTCCTCCAGGCGGTCCTCGTCGGGGACGTCGCTCTTGGCGGCGCCGGGACCGTAGGAGAGCGTGGTGCCGTCCCAGAACGCCGAGCGGTGCGGCGTCAGGATCGACCAGCGCATGCCGGTGAAGCGGCGCACGAAGAAGTCGCCGACGGCCTCGACGATGTAATGGTCGGGCTCGAACCAGGCGATGAAGGCCGGCTCGCCGTCGGGCGCGACGACCTCCTTGAAGCGCACGAAGGCGTGCATCTTGTGGATGTCGCGGTGGAGGCTCTTGGCCATGGCGCGGGCGGCGTGGACGTCGGGGTCGGACGGGTCCTCGAGCAGGCGCGGCGCGGTGCGCAGTCGCCACAGCAGCCGATACAGCAGGGCGAAGCGCTCGGGGTCGGAATGCGCGATGATCTCGCGCGCCAGCGCGACGAAAGCCTTCGGCACGTTGAACTGCGCGCGCTCGACGGACGCGTCGGCGGTGACCTCCTCGTCGCCCCCGAACAGGTCGCCGGCCTCGCCCTCCACGCTCCACACGATCTCTTCGGGCGGCGTGCCGGCGACCACCGCCGAGCGTGCCGCCGTGCGCCAGCCGGCGAAGTCGGTCTGGTCGGCGAGGACGACGCGTTTCATCCCGCCTTTCTACGCCAGCTCGGTCCCTATGCCAGCCGCGTGGTGGGCGGGACGCCCTCCCGTTGCCGTGCCAGGAGGTCGCGGATCTCCTCCAGCAGGACGACGTCGGCCGGCTTCGGCGGCGCGCCCTTGGCTTCGGCGGGCGCGACGCGCGACTTCGCGACGTTCATGCCCTTCACGACCAGGAACAGCACGGCGGCGATGATCAGGAAGTTGACGGTCACCTGAAGGAAGCTTCCCCAGGCCAGCACCGCGCCCTGCTTCTTGGCCTCGGCCAGGCCGGTCGCCGTGACCTTCGAGGACAGCGGCGTGAAGTAGTTGGTGAAGTCGACGCCGCCGGTGATCGCGCCGACGATCGGCATGATGAGGTCGTTGACCATCGATTGCACGATGGCGCCGAAGGCGGCACCGATGACGACGGCGACCGCGAGGTCGACGACGTTGCCGCGCATGATGAAATCTTTGAACTCTTTCAACATCGATCGTACCCCGCAAAGCCGCTGGCACTGTCCTCGAAGCGGCCAAGCTTAGCAAGCATCCACGATTCGGCCGAGTGCCGCATCGAAGGGTTCCATGTTAACAACGATCCATGCTCACGGCCTGGATTCCCACGCTCGTACGGCGCAAGGGCTCTCCCGGCCTGGCGGAGGCCGGCGCGCCGGCAGCCTCCCCCGGCTGGCCGCTCGGACCCGAGGGCGGCCGCGACATCCTTCAGCAAGCCATCGACGCCGCGCGCGACGGCATGGCGATCTACGATCGGGAGCTTCGTCTCGTCGCCTGGAATCGCGCCTACCGCGACATCTTCGAGTTCCCCGACGGCTTGCTGCGTGTCGGCGTCACGCTCGAAGCGCTGGTCCGGTGCAATGCCGAGCGTGGCCTCTACGGGGACCTCCCCGTCGACGAGACCTCCGTCGCGCGGCTCGACTTGCTGCGCCGGCCCAACGAGGGATTGCGCATGGAGCACGCGCCGTTCGGGCGCGTGCTCGAGATGCGCTCCGTGCGGCTGCGCGACGGCGGCCTCTTCTTCACCTATTCCGATACGACCGCGCAGGCGAAGTCGGAGGAGGAACTCGAGGCCGAGAACCTGACCCTGGAGCGCCGCGTGCGCGAGCGCACCGAGGAACTCGAAGGCCTGAACCTGGAACTCGCCCAAGCCAAGGCGGAGGCCGAGGACGCCAACATCTCCAAGACGCGCTTCCTCGCGGCGGCCAGCCACGATCTGCTGCAGCCGCTCAACGCGGCGCGGCTCTACACGACGTCCTTGTGCGAGCGGCTGCGCGGCGAGCGTCCGAAGAGCGAGACGGCACGGCTCGCCGCCAACGTCGACGCATCGCTCGAAGCGGTGGAGGACATCCTCGGCGCGCTGCTCGAGATCACCCAGATCGATGCCGGTGCGACCCGGGTCGAGATCACGGCCGTCGACCTCGGCGACCTGCTCCGGCAGCTCCTCGTCGATTTCGCGCCGACCGCGGCGAAGCGGCGGCTGACCCTCACCATCGTGCCGTCGTCCCTCGTCGTCACCTCGGACCGGCGGCTGCTGCGGCGCCTGCTGCAGAACCTCATCTCCAACGCGCTGAAGTACACGGTCGGAGGCGGCGTACTCGTGGGAGCGAGACGCTACGGCGCCGTGGGCGTGCGTCTCGACGTCTTCGACACCGGCTGCGGCATTCCCGTCGCCAAGCAGCGCCTGATCTTCCGCGAGTTCGAGCGCCTCCACAACGCGGGCGACGAGGCACCCGGCGCCGGCCTCGGCCTCTCCATCGTCGATCGTCTCAGCCGGGTGCTGGGGCACGAGATCACGTTGGCTTCCGTGGTCGGCAAGGGGAGCCGCTTCTCGGTCGCGTTGCCGCAAGCCTGCGTGGCGACCTCTTCCATGGGGCCGCCGGCGCCGTCGATCGTGCGGCAGCGCTCGCTGGACGGGCTGGTGGTCGCGGCGATCGACAACGAGGTGCCGATCTTGCGCGGCATGGAAAGCCTGCTGCGCGGCTGGGACTGCGTGGTGGCGACGGGCTCCGGCCTCGCCGAGGTGCAGGCGGCATTGGACGCCGTCGGCGCGCGGCCCGACGTCGTCGTCGCGGACTACCACATCGGGGAGGTCGACGGCCTCGGCGTGGTCGCCAGCCTGCGGCGGCGATACGGCCCGCTTCCGGCGGTGCTCATCACGGCGGATCGCTCGGCCGCCGTCCGCGCGCTCGCGGCCGAAGCCGACGTGCGCGTGCTGATGAAGCCGCTGAAGCCCGCCGCGCTCCGCTCCCTGCTCAGCCAGTGGCACCTGCTCCGCGCGGACGCCGACTGACGAACTGGGGAGAACCCGCGGCCGCGGGCTCGTCCTCGCCGCGGCATCGCGCTAAGCGTCATCGATGCCGCTCCACCTGCTGAAGCTCTGCGTCGGCGTCGCGACGATCGGCGATCTCGAGTCGCATATCGGCGAGCGTCTCCGCAGCCGCCGCGCCGGCGAGCCGGCGGACATCGTCCACACGACGCGGATGGTGCCCACGCGCACGGCCGAGATCCTCGCCGGCGGCTCGCTGTACTGGGTCATCCGCGGCCACGTCGCGGTCCGGCAGCGCCTCCGCGACATCCGGCCGTTCACCGACGCCGACGGGGTCGGTCGATGCCACCTGGTGCTGGACGCCGATGTCGTGCCGGTGCTGCCGCGGCCCTGCCGAGCCTTCCAGGGTTGGCGCTACCTCGACGATGCCACGCGCCCGGCGGATCTCGCCGGCCTCGACGGCGCGCTCGACATGCCCGAGCGCCTGCGCCTCGACCTACGCGAGCTCGGCCTTCTGTAGATTGGTCGTGCCGAGCGCGATCCGGCCGCCTTGGCTTCCGCCCGCGGCTCGGTTCCTGATTCACGATGTCAAACAGCGGTGGGCCCTCGCCGAAGGCGAAGTCCCGGGAACGGTGAGCGGCCGCCGAGCGGCTCGCTGCATCGGGTCGATGGGCATAGAGAACACCTTCGGTCCCGAACGCCGCGACGACGTCGCGACCGTTGCGTGGACCTCCGGTTCGACGACCGAGCCGCGATGGCCCGGCCAGGCCGATCGGCGGAAGCGAAGCTTCACCGCCGGCCGGCTGTTTCGATGGGGGCATTGGAACGCGAAAGCCGCAGGCCGTCAATCGCCGCGGG
>CAZZWW010000234.1:0-5300 GCA_964657815.1 Vulcanimicrobiota bacterium
CTAGGTGTTTAGTCCCGGCATTTGATGGATCGGGTCAATGTTGAATCTTTCCGGCTCGTTTGTCCAGGCTCGACAGATGGCTTCGTAAGGCGTGAGGCCTTTGAGTGTCTTGAGCCTCCGTGCGTAGTTGTAGGCGCAGACGAAGTCGGTGAGGTGCGACGTGAGCTGATCGTGAGTGTCGTAGTGGAAGCGCTTGACGGTCGCGTCCTTGATCGTTCGGTTCATGCGTTCGACCTGCCCATTCGTCCAAGGATGCTTGGGCTTGGTCAGCCGATGTTCGATGTCGAACCTGCGACAGGAGCGGTCGAAGGGATGGCCGCGGAACCTCGCTGTTGGACCTGACCTGTTCTTCGGTAGATCGGCGAACTGGATGCCGTTGTCCGTCAGGACCGTGTGGATCTTGTAGGGCACAGCCGCAACCAATGCTTCGAGGAAGCGGCAGGACGTCACCATGTTGGCGGCCTTCATGAGTTGAACGAAGGCGAATTTCGACGTTCGGTCGATGGCAACGAAGAGGTGGAGTTTGCCTTCTGCGGTTCGCACCTCGGCAATGTCGACATGGAAGTAGCCGATCGCATAGGCCTTGAACTTGCGCTTGGCCGGCTTGTCGCCATCGACGTCGGGCAGCCGCGAGATGCCGTGACGCTGCAGGCAACGATGCAATGAGGAGCGCGTCAGATGCGGCACCGTTGCCTGCAGCGCGTAGAGGCAATCGTCGAGCGGCAGTAGTGTGTGTCGCCGGAAAGCGACGATGATCGCCTCGTCCTCGATCGAGAGGACCGTCGACTTCGGCTCCTTCGGCCCAGTGGGCTGATCGGTGACCGAGGTCCGCGACTTCCACTTGGCGATCGTCTTCTGGTTGACCCCGTAGCGCTTCGCCAGCGCTCTCAGGCTCTCTTGACTCCGTTGTATCGCTCGACGGATCGCCTCCGTCGTCGTGGCGCTCCCGTGGAGTATCTGGCCCATAGCGCATCCTTCCAAGCCCCGGAGAAGATTGCACCATCAAAACTTGGGATCAAACACCTAGCCTGAGGCTGGACAGTAACTGGGATCGCCGTAGCCGTAGGGTCGTAGCTCCCCGCCACCGCGTCGGCTACCAGAGCACCTCCGGTCGAGCAAGACAGAGACCCACTTCACCATACGCGACTGTAGCCACACCCGCCGTTGAACTCGCCGCACCCGGAGCAGCCGTAGTCGAAGCCGTGAGTCTACGCCAGTCTACGCCGTGTCCGATGACACGATAGCCATTGCGCTGATCGTGAGCGCGCCGCACCTGCGACTGAGACGCTTTTAAAGCTCTTGATGCGATCCGCCTAGCTGGAGGACGGAAGATGGTAGTTCTCCCACGATTGCCGTTGGCTGCTGCGAGAATAATCGGATCACGTTGCGGGGACATTGGAGTAGACCGTGTGATGCAAACGCGACAAACGCCCGAGACGGCTCTCGCCATCATGTCGGAATGAGATAGCTGACTTTAGTACCGGTAAAGCTTTTTCCGAACTAGTGCAGGCGGATCATTGCGCGCGGCCGCATCGCTGCTCATCTTCTCGCTGTGGCCGTCGGCTCCAGTTAGCCTCTGCCCGCTTACGGAGTAGGAAATCATTATGGATACGGATCGCATCAAGGGCGCGGCTCAGGAACTCGGAGGAAAGCTTCAGCAGGGCTACGGCGGGCTTTCGGGTGATCGCTCGATGCAGGTTGAGGGCGTGGCGCGCGAGATGGGCGGTAAGGCACAAGGGATCGTCGGCGAGGCGAAGGACCAGGTTCGCCATGTCGCTGAGGATGCGTCCAGCTACGTGCGTGATGTCGTAGACCATGGTGGCGAATACGCCCGCCAGGGCGCGAGGGCGGTAGAGGCGAGTCTGAAGGACTACCCGGTGATCTATATCGTGGCCGCCGCTGCGCTCGGTTTCTTCGCCTCCATGCTTCTGAGCGATCATAACGATCGCCGCTACTATCGCCGTTGAGCCTGAGGCGACATGACTCTCCTTTTCGGCGACATAGGAAATTGCCGGGAGCGCACCATGGCTACAAGTAGTGCCTTAAGCAACGCCGTTCTCATGCTGCTTTTGCGCCTTGGCAAAGTGCGCTTTCCGTCGAGATCTCGCTCGTGATCGGCGACACCAGGTCGTTCGTTTACCGGTCGGGAGGAGTTCGCCTCTTGTCGATGCTCGCGGAGAGGGCGTGAGGAAGGTAGCGGCGGTCCGCCGCCGCAACATCGTTCATCTCGGCTTTGAGGTGATCAAATTCTTGACTGTTGGCGCGGGACGCCGCGCCAGGGGAAGAAGTATGTCCGACCAAAGTTCGTCCACGCTGGGATTGATTGGTGATGCGATATCCCAGGCCTCCAATCTCGTCTCATCGGAATTGGTCCTTGCCAGAACGGAGATCGGCGAGAAGATGGCATCGGCCATCGCGGCCGTGGCTAGCATCGCCGCGGCCTCAGTCTTTCTCATCGTTGCCTTGATCTTCCTGCTGCAGTCACTCGTCGAGTGGCTTGTCGAGTGCGGTTGGCGGCCCTCGCTTGCGAGCCTGTTGGTCGGATCCGGAATAGGCGCGGCCGCGCTGGCGGCCATCCTCATCGCGAAAAGTAGACTGACCGCGTGGCGCCTCGCGCCATCGCGAACGCTGAAGCAGGCGGCGCGGACCGTCGATGCGGTACGTGGAAGGGCCTGAATCATGACTACCGCAAAAATCGTTGAAGGGGAGGTCGAGCGGCAACGCCTGGCGCTGGAGCATACGCTCGGCGAGCTCAGGGAAAATCTAAAGCCGTCGAATCTCGTGAAGGAGACTTTGTCCGGAGGGCAGTGGATCGATCGATTTCAAGCCTTTGCCCGTACAAGCCCTATATCGTGGACAATCATGACGATCGCGGCGATCGGTTTCGGCGCCCAGACGTCACGGCGCATCACGCGTTAAATCGGTTGCGGACGAGCGCGACGTTGCCGTGCGATTGTGCGGGCAACTGCTTGACGATCACGTTCATCTCAGCCCGGCATATGCTTGGCTTGACGCCTCGGACCCTCGCCATGCTGCTTAGCGCCGGGCAGGTCGAAAGTACCCTGCCGAGTCGGATGTTCAAGGGCGTCTCCTCCACTGGCGTCGTCGTAAGGCATCGTCTCACGACAGCGCGATCCCAAGCCGTCGATCACCATCATGGCGTCGGAAGCGCTGATCGCAGCAGCGACAACACGACTCAAATCGCAATAGCGACGCCACCTTGCGACCCTCGGTGCAATATTTCTTTTTTGTCTCTTGTAAAGATATCTTTTACACAATATAGTACTAGCCGAAAATTGGATTTATTATGTCGAAGTTTGGCTGACCGCAGGTGCGATCGCATTTCTGGCGGTCGCTACGGCTTAGGCCGACACGACGGGAGGCGCCACTTTGGCTGGTGGAGACAATGGACACGCGGCGCAGGTGGACCAGACGATGAAGTCGGCGGGCGAGACTGGCATGACGACCAAGAGCGGCGCACCTTCGGCGCAGCCTGGCTATGGTCAAAACACCGATCATGCAGACGATAAGATGAAAGCGCACAAGAACTTCTGATTGGACGCCGGCGATGGTCGCGCCGTCCGAACGGGGTCGGCGCGACACTCTCATCAAGCATCGTCTAAATTATATCAAATGATTTTTTAATTTTGTGATAAGCTAAAAGCACTTGCTTCATTGTTGTGGATTGCTATTTCGGCCGTTCCGAACGATAGACATTTGCGCTCGAAAGCGTCCAAGCGTTGGCTGCATCTGCGGCGGCATGGGCTTCCTCGGCGCAATGTTCCTTATAGATCGTCGGCGCTGAAGCCTTACCCGGAGACAATATGTCAAACATCTTTACCAAGGCGCGCAGCGCCGGCCGTGAGACAGCGTCAAATGCGGCCGAGTTCGCCGAAGGGGAGGTCGGCACTTACCAGCGTATGTCCTGGACAGCCGTAATCGCCGGCGCCCTCACCGGACTGGTGGCGCAGCTAGTCTTGAGCCTTTTCGGCCTCGGCATCGGACTGTCGGCCGCTCCCGGCATGAAATCTTTTTCGATAGGCGCCGGTTTCTGGTTGGTGCTTTCCGCGATTGCGGCCAACGGGATCGGCGGCTTTATGGCCGCTCGCGTTAGTGGCGGCATCGCCCGGTCGGCCGCCGGGTATCAGGGTGTCGTGACGTGGGCGCTGACAACGGTCATTGTCCTCTTCCTCCTGACCAGCGCGATTGGCTCTGTTGTCAGCGGTGCCTTTGGCGCGATCACGGGCGCTTTTGGCGGGGCCGGCAGTGCAGTCTCAGGCGCGGTCAAGACCGTGGCGCCCGCGATGACCGGTACGAACGATCCCATGACGACTATCCTCGACCAGGCCAAGGCGCTCGCAGCCGACCCGGCCAATGCGCAAGCGGGAAGCGACGCTCTAGCGGCTTTGAAGTCTGCGGTTTCGTCAGATCCGAGCCAGCGTGCGCAGGCCAACGATCAGGCGGCGCAAGCGCTCGCCAAGGCGCGCAACGTGCCGGTCGATACGGCCAAGACGCAGATCGAGGGCTTGGAAAGCCAGTACGACCAGCTGAAGCAGCAGGCGTCGGCGACTGCGGGCAAGGTCGCCGACGAGGCGTCAGGAACTGCGTCCGGTGCTGCGCTCGGGGCTTCGCTTTCTCTGCTACTCGGCGCTGTGGCCGCGTTCTTCGGAGGTCGCTTTGGAGCGATCGGACTTGCGCCACGCTTGGTGAGCTCCGATTGACTACACCGGTCTTCCGGATAAGAAGCGCCTTGGGTAGCGAAATGATCGAATGAGCGTGGAGGGTTAAGCCTTCCGCGTCTTCCTTTACACGATCACGCCCTCATGAGCGTCGCGACTGCGGAGATGAGAGTCACGGCGACGGTGGTGGCTGTCCTGTCGGTTGCCTGCTTCAACTCACTGGCCTGGGTGAGGCGCAAGAGCCGCTACATCTTCGCGTTGACGCGCACGCCGAGCTTGCACCGAGTTGAGCGACTGCCCTCGGCCGCTCTCTTGTCGAGCCGCGCCACGCGTCCGGGGTCCTTCGTGCGCGCCTTGCGGCCAATATCGAGGGCGGGCGCGGCAAGCCTCGTGAGGCTGTCGGGAGAGCGCGGATTCCGTCCGATGTCTTGGACTTGTGCTCGAAGCCGTGGGCTTAACGGGGCTTCCGAGGCGCTTGCAGCGACGCCTCGGGCACCCGCGCCCTCCTAAGCAGAAGTCCTCCGCGAGACGCTGGAGGCCGCCGCGAATGCTACGGGCGCCGCCGAATGATTAAAGCCCCGGGCGAAGATCGCCTGGGGCCAATCTTAAGGCCGAGTCGGG
>CAZZWW010000235.1:0-5299 GCA_964657815.1 Vulcanimicrobiota bacterium
GTCGTTGTGGTCTATAAGAACGTCGGAAGTAGCCCGTGCCAAACCTTTTCGAGGCCGTTACCGTCATTCATGAATAAAACGGGCGACGATCTGCCAATAGGGGATACGCGAAACTGCGGCAACATGTGGAATGAAAAAGTCCCGGCTCGAACCTGCGAACCAGGTCTCAAGGGCGGGATTGCGCCCCGACTGACGATACCACCTGGCGAAACGGCGCACGTGAAGATAGAATGGAACAACAAGCTCTACATGGGAAGACACTGTCTGAGAGTATACTCCATCAGGATCGCACCCTTCCAGCATGATGGTGGTGCCGATCTGCCGATGAGAGCGGATATGTGCGGCAAGCCCGGCCGGATGGTTTGGTCCTACACCGGGGTGCTCACCTTGGATCGGTGAATCGCGCGCTGCCGCTGAAGAGCGCCGATCGCACGACAAGACCAAGCCGACCCTCTACCGTGAGGGAGCGTGATCGCAGCGCCTTGTTTTGGGCATGGTCGGTTGCGACGCAGCAGCGGGCGGACTTCGTTCGAGCGGGAAAGCGTTTCGTGAAGGCAGTTGATTGGAATCCCGCCGGCCAAGGCGATTGCTTCGCGTACTACGCAAGGCTTCGTCGCAAGACGCCGGTGATCCGCGCGCGCATTCCGACGCGGGGCACGGGCTGGGTGGTCACGCGCTACGACGACGTCATGAGCGTCCTCAAGGACGCGCGCTTCTCCGCCGATCCGAAATATTCGAAGACGCCGCCGCTGCTCGGCTTCGGCGGACGCTTCGCGCCCAAGCTGATCCGTCAGATGGGCGAGGCGATGATCTCGGTCGACGATCCGGCACACGGCCGGCTGCGCCGCCTCGTCGCCAAGGCCTTCACCCCGCGCTCGATCGACGAGATGGAGCCGTGGATCGCGCGGCTCGTCGACGACATGCTCGACGATCTCGGCCGGCGCGGCGGCACGATCGACCTGATGCACGACTTCGCCGTGCCGCTGCCGCTGCTCGTCATCTCCGAGATGCTCGGCATTCCGGAAAAGTGGCGGATGGACTTCCACCACCGCATCGTCCGGCTCATGGAGGTGAGCGACAAGCCCGTGCGCCGCGCCCTGCGCTGGGGGCCCGGCCTGCCCCTGCTCTCGCGCTTCTTCGACAAGCTCATCGGCCTGCGCCGGCGCGAGCCCGACGGCAAGCTCATCTCGCGCCTGATCGAGGCCAACGAGAACGGCGACCATTTGAGCCACGACGAGCTCACCGGCATGATCTTCCTGCTGCTCTTCGCCGGGCACGAGACCAGCGTGAACCTCATCGGCAACGGCCTTCTGGCGCTGCTCGACCATCCCGCCGAGATGGTTCGGCTGCGCGCCGACCCCGGGCTGATGAACCGCGCGGTGGAGGAGATGCTGCGCTTCACCAACCCGGTCGAGTACGGCACCATGCGCTTCGCCAGGGAGGACCTCGAGGTGGCGGGCACCCAAATCGGCCGGGGCGAGATGGTGATGGCGCTGTGCGCCTCGGCCAACCGTGACGAGACCGCCTTCGCCGATCCCGACACGCTCGACATCGGCCGTGACAGTGGCCGTCATCTCGCCTTCGGCGCCGGCCTGCATTATTGCCTCGGCTCGGCGCTGGGGCGGATGGAGACCCGGCTGGCGCTCGGCGCGCTGCTGGGGCGCTTTCCCGATCTCCGCCTCGCCGCGCCGCGCGAGACCCTGCGCTGGCGCCAGGCCAGCGGCCTGCGCGGCCTCGTCGCGCTGCCGCTCCATCTCGGCGCCGCGGATATCGCCGCCCCGGGCTAGCGCCGCCGATGCAGCAGCGCAGCCCAGGGGTGTCGAGCTACCGACCCGACATCGACGGGCTGAGGGCGCTGGCCGTCGTCGCCGTGATCCTGTGTCACGTCGAGGCGGCGGGGTTCGCCGGCGGCTTCCTCGGGGTCGACGTCTTCTTCGTCATCTCGGGGTACCTGATCCACCGCGATCTCGTCGGCCGCCTCGCGGCGCGGCGGCTCTCGGTCCTTTCCTTCTACGGTCGCCGCCTGCGCCGCACGCTGCCGGCGCTCTACGTCGCCGCCGCGCTCAGCGCGGGCGCCTCGGTCTTCGTCCTCCTGCCGAGCGATCTCGAGACCCTGGCGGGCAGCCTGCTGAGCGTGCTCGCCAGCGTGCCGAACCTCTTTTTCCTGTCGCAGGTCGGCTATTTCGACGCCGATGCGGCGACGAAACCGCTGCTGCACACCTGGAGCCTCGGCGTCGAGGAACAGTTCTATCTCGTGGCGCCGCTGCTCGCCGTGGCGCTGCGCCCTTTGTCTCGGCGAGGCCGCGCCGGAACGATGATGGTAAGCGTCACGCTCGCCCTCGCGTTGACACTGCTGCTGCAGCGCATGGCGCCGTCGGCCTCGTTCTACCTCATGCCGACGCGCCTCTTCGAGTTCCTGCTGGGTGCCGTCCTCGCCGAGGACTGGCTGCCGCGGGTGGGCTCCCGCCGGGCGGCCGAGAGCCTGGCCTCGGTCGCGCTCGCCGCCCTGCTCTTTAGTTTCGTCGCGTTCAATGCGGCCCTGCCACATCCGGGTTGGCCGACGCTCGTGCCGTGTCTCGCCACGGCGGTGCTGATCCATTGCGGCGTCGAACCAAGGCGGCCCTCGGCTGTTGCCGCGCTTCTGTCGACGCCGCCGCTTATCGCGGTCGGGCGCATCTCGTACTCGCTCTACCTCTACCATTGGCCGATCCTGGTGCTGGCCCGCTATGCCTCCCTGCCGACCGCGCTGCCCTGGCGCCTCGGCGAGGCGGTCTTGCTCGTGGCTCTGTCGGTCGCCTCCTACCGCTTCGTCGAGCAGCCGTTCCGGGCGCCGGACTCGGCGTGGCGCCGACGTGCCCGCTGGCTGCTCCCGGGTGCTGCCGCGGTGCTCGCCGCGTGCTGCGGGCTGACGCTGGCGCTCGACGGTCTGCCGGGCCGCTTCCGGCCGGACGTCAATTCGCTCGCCGCCTACGTCGACTACCGCGACCGCAGACCTTTTCGCGAGGGCCGGTGTTTCATCACCTCGCGGAACGACGACGACAGGCTCGACCGCGGAACCTGCCTGGCGCTCTCCGCCGACAGGCCGAACGTGCTGCTGATGGGCGACAGCCATGCGGCGCACCTCTGGTCGGGCCTGCGCACCGCTTGGCCCCGCGTCAACTTCCTCCAGGCGACGGCCTCGGGCTGCACCCCGGTGCTTGAAGCGGCGGGGGCGCGGCGCTGCACGGCGATGATGCGGGAAATGTTCGACCGTTTCATCCCGGAGCGAAGGCCGGACGCGGTGATCCTGTCCGCGCTCTGGAGCGAGGCCGACATCGAGCCTTTGCGCCGCACGCTCGAGGCCCTGCACCGCGACGGTCAACGCCTGATCGTGTTCGGCCCGCTGCCGCGCTACGACGTGCCGATGGCCGAGCTTCTCGCCAGGGCGGTGCTGCACGGCGATCTCGACGAGGCGGCACGCCACCGGTTGCCCGCCACGGCAGGCCTCGACGCACGGCTGCGCGCCGTCGTCGAGCCGCTCGCCTCCTACGTTTCCACCTGGGACGCGATGTGCCCGAACCGACTCTGCCGCCTGTTCGCCTCGCCCGGCGTGCCGATGCAGTTCGACTACCACCACCTCACCGCGCCGGGCGCGGACGCCCTCATGGCGACGATCGCCGCGCGCCAGCCCAAGCTCTTCGGTGAAACGTCCGTGCGCAGGCGCCTCGATCTCAGCAAGGATTGAAGCGACTCACCGGTCGATCAGGAGGCGATAGCCCAGCCCGCGCACCGTCTGCAGGAACAGCGGGTTGGCGGGATCGACCTCGACCTTGCGGCGAAGGCGGTTGACCTGGACGTCGATCGTGCGCTCGTTGGCGTTGCCGGGGGCGCCAGGGCCGGAAAGGTCCTCGCGCGAGACCGTCTCCCCGGGTTTGCGCGCCAGGATGCGCAGCATCTCGCGTTCGCGCTCGGTCAGCCTCACGAGCTCGCCCTCGCGCTTCAACTCGCCGCGCTCGCTGTCGAACACGAACGGGCCGAAATGTACGGCCGGCGGCACGCCGGGATCGACCGGCGTCTTGGCGCGCCGCAGGATGGAGGCGATGCGCAGCGACAGCTCGCGCGGCTCGAACGGCTTGCCGAGATAGTCGTCGACGCCGATCTCGAACCCGAGGACGCGCTCCTCGAACTCGGTCTTGGCGGTCAGCATCAGGATCGGCACGGTGGCGATGGCGCTATTGTCGGCGCGCACCCGCGTAGCGAAGGAGAAGCCGTCCTCGCCCGGCATCATCACGTCGAGCACGACGAGATCGAAGGAGAAGCTCTTCATCGCCGTGGTCGCCTCGGCGGCGCTGCTCGCCGTGGTGACACGGTAGCCTTCGGCGACGAGGTAGCGCCGCAGCAGCTCGCGGATGCGGCGGTCGTCGTCGACGATGAGCAGGTGCGCCGCGTCGTCGGGCGGCGCCGCTCCCGTCGCTGGCTCGGCCGCCTCGTCGACCATCCTGCGCGACCTCCGATCCATGCATCGCGCGAGCTCCGCCGCGCAGGACTATCGAAAGGCTCGAGGCTCGGTTCGGTCAAGCGGCACGGCGGTGCGCGTGCGAATGCCGGTCAAATAGGGGTGAACCGTTGCGCGCCGGCGTCAGCCGAGGAGCGTGGCCGCGTCGACCAAAGCGCCCATGATGCGCCCAGCGATGCCGGGATCCGTACAAACGTAGATCGGGCTCGGATGCGGCATCCGCAGCGCACGGGCGCCGTCGCCGCCGTCGTCGGCATCGAAAGGCGGGATCCGCCGTACAGCTCGGCGCGGTCGCGTTCCGGGCTGGCATATGCGGCGCAACTGCGCGGCGATCGTACCGGCGAAGTCGACGCTCACCCGAAGTTGCGAAGCGCCTCGTCCAGGCGGCGCCACTCCGCCTCGGCGCCGGGCAGGCCGAAGCGAAGCCAGCGTGGCTCGCCGGCGAGCGGCCGGACGAGGATGCCGCGCCGCGCCAGGGCCACGAACAACGCCGGCGCCGCGGCGTGTGAAATGAGACGGAACAGCGGTGTATGGCCGAGCGGCTCGGCACCGGCTTGGCGCAGCATGTAACCGAGGCGCGCGCCATCCTCCTCGAGCCGCGCTTTGGTTGCTGCCAGCCACGCCGAATCGGCCAGCGCGCGCGTTCCGATCGTGATCGCCGGGCCGCTCACCGGCCAGGGGCCGAGCGCGCGGCGCAATGCGCCGGCGAGCGACGCCGGCGCCAGGCAGAAGCCGAGGCGCAGGCCGGCGAGCCCGTAGATCTTGCCGAACGAGCGCAGCACCACGACGCGCGACGATGGCAGC
>CAZZWW010000236.1:0-5213 GCA_964657815.1 Vulcanimicrobiota bacterium
CGGGCGTCGTCGAGCAGCTGGGTGACGTTGGCGACGCTGTCGCGGGACGAGAGCTTCTTGCCCGTCTTGGAATCGACGTAGAAGCCGAAATAGACGTGGAGGAAGCTCACGGCCTCGGGCGGCGCGATCCCCGTCCCCGCGGAGGCGCGGAAGACCCGGTCGAAATGGACCTGCTGTTCCTGCCCGGTGACGTAGATGCCGGAGGTCATGCCGAAGATCTCGCGGCGCAGCACCACGGCGCCGAGGTCGCGGGTGGCGTAGATGCTGCGGCCGTCGGCGCGACGCACGACGAGACGCTCGTCGCGGTCGAGCGGGATCACCACCGCGCCGACATCCTTCTGCGCGGCGGCGGCGAGCGTGTCGCGTTCCGGCTCGCCGATCTTCTTCGCCGCGAGGCGCGCGTCGAGCTTGGCCACGGCGGCGGCGGCGGCGGCGGCGGAGAAGACCATCGCGCGCCCGTCGGCGAGGCATTGGTCGACGAAGGCGTCGCCGGCCTGGAAGTAGAAGCTCTCGCCGATGACCAGGTCGAAATGGATGTTGAGGTTGTCGTAGAAGCCCTCGAAATCGGCGAGGCTCCAGGCGACCATGTCGCGCCAGAGCGCGACCTCGTCAGGCTCGCCCGCCTCCAGCGCGGCGAAGCGCGCGTCGGAGGCCGCGACGTAGTCGGCGAAACCTGCGGCCACCGCGCCGGCGCTGGCGGCGCCCGGCCAATAGCGGGCGACCAGGGCGCGATCCGTCGCCTCCAGCTCGGCCGGCTCGGTCTTGGCGGCGACGACGCGTTCGAGGACGCGCCGGATCTTGTAGATCTCGAGGAGCCGCGCGTTGTCGTCCCGCAGGCCGGCGAGCGGGCCGCCGAAACGCTCCCAGCCTTCCAGCGTGAAGCCGAAGCCGCCGAAATCGTTGATGTGGTTGACCCGGTGCACCAGCGCGCCGCAGGCCTCGTAGAGGTTGCCCAGCACGTGTCCGACGATGGTCGAGCGGATATGGCCGGCGTGCAGCGTCTTGGCGATGTTGGGCGAGGAATAGTCGATCACCACGACGCGACCCGCCATGGCCTCGCCGCGGCAGAAGTCGGGCCCGCGCTCGGCCGCGGCCCCGGCGGCGTCGAGCAGCCAGCGATCCGCCAGGGTGACGTTGACGTACATGCCGGCGGTCTCGACCTTGGCGACTGCGTCGGCCAGGTCCGGCCCGCGCAGCACCTCGACGATCCACGGCAGATGGTCGCGGATCACGACCTTCGGGCCGCCGTCCTTGAGCAGCTGCGGGAATCGCAGCGCGAGGTCGCCCCCGTGGCGGCCGCGCTCGACCACGTCGAAGGTGGGCTCCAGCCGGCCCTTGCCCCAGCGGGCGGAGAGCGCGTCGGCGATGCGGCGCTCCATCGCCGGCAGCGGCGCCTCCACGGCGGGGCGGCCGGCGCGGGCTCGGTGCGCGGCGACATGGCGGTCGCGCACCGCCTCGATCTCGCGGCGGCGCACCGCGTTGTGCTCCGCCAATCTGTTCGCCGGGATCGGTCCTGATGTTCCGCTCATGCGCCCGGCGTTAGGAGCGGGGGGCGCCCGGGTCAACCCGACGCCCATCATCGCGAACCGCGGGCGAAGGGACCAGGGATCGACGACGGAAGGCTTGCCAAGCGACCCCTGGGTTGCTTCGCTCCGCTCGCAAGGACCGAAGCCGGGTCCGCACGATCCGCGGCTTCGGTCGATAGGGCAACACGGACATCCCATGCAGCAGGTCAAGGTCAGGACGTACGAGCCGGGGCTGGCGCCGCGGCGCACCCGGATGGAGGTGCCGGGCTGGTCGGGCAAGCCGGAGCCGCGGCGCGACGGAAGCCACGAATACGTCTGGCACTGCATGCCCTTCACCGAGGGTGCGACCTACGGCATCGAGATCTTCTATCCTCATCCCGGAGAGGTCCGCGTCACCGGCCGCGATGGCGCGCCGGTTTTCGAGGGCGACATCGCGTGGGACGAGGAGGCGAACTGCCACCGCCCGCCGTTCCGCAACTTCGGCGGACGGTTCTTTACCTATCAACTGCTGCTCGACCTCAAGCCCGAGCCCGGCTTCGCCATCCGCACCGAGCCGCACCCGCGGTTCTACACGGACACGACCGGCACCGTTCCGTTGGCCGTGCCGGCGCTGATCCGCGATTTCTGGCCGATGGTGAACTTCTGCGTGTTCAAGACGCCCCCCGATGGGCAGACCCACGTGTTCCGCCAGGGCGAGCCGATGATGCAGGCGATCGTGGTGCCGGCCGAGCCGGACTACGAGCTGGTCGAGATGGGCGAGGAAGAGGCCGCAGAGCGGGAGCTGCAGTCGCGCCGTATCCACGCCAGCCGCGACACTCTGGGGAAGGACACGCATTGGGTGTCGGAGTCGAACACCGCCTTCGATGGCACCTACCGCCACATCCTGCGGGCGGCGAAGGCGCAGGGGAACGACTCCGGCTGAACGGCAAAGAGAAGGGCCGGCGTTTCCGCCGGCCCTCCGAAGCTCAATAGAAGTGGTGATGATGGTGGTGGAAGAACCGCCGGTGAAAGAAGTGGTGATGGTGGTGGTAGAAACGGCGATGGAAGAAGTGGTGATGGTGATGATGGTAGTAGTATTGAGCCATCTCCACCTTGGCGCCGTCTTCGGCGCGTAGCGTGGCGTCCGACGCCTTCAGCGTCTCGACGGCGTTCGGGATCGGCTTCAGCAGATCGGCATAGCTCGCCGCGGCCATCGGATCGGCGGGAGCCGCGATGGCGGCGACGGGCGTTACGGCAGCCAGAGCACCGACGATGCCTGCGATTTTCTTGTCCAAACGTAGCCTCCTTCTCGACCGCCCTCGAGGGCAGCGGAGCCATAACACTCGAATCAGCCGTTGCGTTCATCCCGCGGGGCCGGCGCTTAGTCGTAGTCCGCAAGCAGGGTTACCCCTTTCCCGTTTCGTCCTTCCATCCCAGCGAGCGTTCCACCGCCTTGGCCCAGGAGCGGGTCAGCGCCACCCGCCTCTTGGGGGCCATCGTCGGCTGCCAGCGATGATCGACCGCCCAGTTCTCGGCGAGCTCGGCCGTGCTCGTCCAGTAACCGACAGCCAAGCCGGCGGCGTAGGCCGCCCCGAGGGCAGTGGTCTCGCTCACCTTGGGGCGCACGACCGGCACGTCGAGGATGTCGGCCTGGAACTGCATGAGCAGGTCGTTGGCGACCATGCCGCCGTCGGCGCGCAGCTCTCTGATCGGGATTCTGGAATCCTTCTCCATCGCCACCAGCACGTCTCGGGTCTGGTAGGCGGCGGCTTCCAGCGCGGCGCGGGCGATATGGCCCTTGCGGGCGTAGCGTGTCAGTCCGCAGAGGACGCCCCGTGCGTCCTCGCGCCAGTGCGGCGCGTAGAGGCCGGAGAAGGCCGGCACGAAATAGACGTCGCCGTTGTCCTCGACGGTGCGTGCGAGCGTCTCGACGTCGGCGCTGTCCTGTAGCAGGCCGAGATTGTCGCGCAGCCATTGCACCAGCGCGCCGGTGACGGCGATCGAGCCCTCGAGCGCGTAGACCGGTGGCGCGTCGCCGAGCCGATAGGCGATCGTGGTGATCAACCCGGCCTTGGAACGCACGGGCTTGTCGCCGATGTTCATCAGCACGAAGGACCCCGTGCCGTAGGTGTTCTTGGCCTCGCCACGCTTGAAGCAGGCCTGGCCGAAGAGGGCCGCCTGCTGGTCGCCGAGGATGCCGGCGATCGCCACGCCCGGGAGCGGGTCACGGCTCTCGCCGTAGACCTCGGAGGAGGACCGGATCGCCGGCAGCATGTCGGGCGGGACGTCGAAGGTCTTCAGCAAGGCGGCGTCCCAGCTGAGCGTCTTGAGGTTCATGAGCTGGGTGCGGCTGGCGTTGGTGACATCGGTTACGTGCTGGCCGCCGTCCTTGCCGCCGGTCAGGTTCCAGAGGATCCAGCTGTCCATCGTGCCGAACAGCACGTCGCCCGAGGCGGCGCGCCTCCGCAAGCCCCTGACGTTGTCGAGCAGCCAGCGCAGCTTGAGCCCGGCGAAATAGCTCGCCAGCGGCAGCCCGGTCTTGGCGCGGAAGCGGTCGCGTCCGCCGTCCTTCGCGAAACGCGCCGCCAGTGCGTCGACGCGGGTGTCCTGCCAGACCAGCGCGTTGTGTACCGGCTTGCCGCTGGCGCGCTCCCATACCAGCGTCGTCTCGCGCTGGTTGGTGATGCCGATCGCGGCGAGGTCCCTGGCCGCAAGCCCGGCCTCCTTCATCGCGTCGCGCATGACGAGCCGGGTGTTGCGCCAGATCTCGGCCGCGTCGTGCTCGACCCAGCCCGGCCTGGGGAAGATCTGCTCGTGCTCGCGCTGCGCCACGGCTTTGATCGCGCCGCGCTTGTCGAAGACGATGAAGCGCGAGGACGTGGTGCCCTGGTCGATCGCTCCGACGTAACGCATGCGCGAAGCTCCTGGAGGGTATATCGGACCGCGCACGTCCAATCCGCGGGACGGCCCTGTCAAGCCGGACGAAGGCGGCGTTCCGCCGTGTCGAAACGACGTGCGACGAGGAATACCCGATGGCGCTCACCGACCTTCTTGGAATCGACTTGCCTCTCGTGCAGGCCCCGATGGCCGGCGTGTCCCCTCCGGCGATGGCGGCGGCCGTCTCGAACGCCGGCGCGCTCGGCTCGATCGCCGTCGGGGCGACCGACGCCGCCGGCGCCCGCGCCATGATCGCGGCGGTGCGCGAGCGCACGCAGCGACCCTTCAACGTCAACCTCTTCTGCCACCGACCAGCCGTTCCCGATCCCGCACGCGAGGCGGCCTGGATCGAGCGCCTGCACCCGGCCTTCGCGGGGGTTGCGGCGGACCCTCCGGCCGCTCTGACCGAGATCTACACGAGCTTCGTCGCCGACGACGCGATGCTGACGATGCTGCTGGAAACCCTGCCGGAGGTGGTCAGCTTCCACTTCGGCCTGCCCTCGGCCGCCGTGATCGGGGCCTTGCAAGATGTCGGCTGCGTCCTGTTCGGCTGCGCGACGAACCTCGCCGAGGCGCAGGCTTTGGTCGACGCCGGGCTCGACGCCGTGATCGCCCAGGGCTGGGAGGCCGGCGGCCATCGCGGCATCTTCGATCCCGACGGTCCCGACGGGCGGCTCGGCACGATGGCGCTCGTCCGCCAGCTCGCCGTGGCGCTGCCTGTCCCGGTGATCGCCGCCGGCGGCCTCATGGATGCGGCCGACATCGCCGCCG
>CAZZWW010000237.1:0-1654 GCA_964657815.1 Vulcanimicrobiota bacterium
GGATGTCGCAGAACTCGCACTTGTAGGGGCAGCCGCTCGAGAACTGGATCGTGCCCAGCATGTAGTTGGGGATCTGCGCCAGCTCGTAGGCCGGCATCGGGAACTGTGACAGTTCGCGGCGCACCTTCGTCTTCATGACGAGCTGCTTCGCCGGCCGCGCCACGCTGTCGCCGAGCATGGCGATGATGGCGTCGGTGGCATCGCCCAGCTCGCCGCAATGCAGCACGTCGAAGGCCGGGTAGTTCTCGGGGCAGGCCGAGACCGAGGGGCCGCCGAGCACGGTGATCCTGTCGTGGGCGTGGGCGCGGCGGTTGATGTCGTCGATCTGCCGGCGCTGGATGTGCATGCCGGAGACGAACACCGCGTCCGCCCACTCGAAGTCGGCGTCGGTGGCGCGGCCCATGTTCTCGTCGACAAAGCGCGCCTCCCAGTGCGGCGGCAGGTAGGCGGCGATGGTCAGCAGCCCCTGCGGGGGCATGAAGGCCTTGGTGTTGTCGGTGAGGTGGTAGGCATGCTCGAACGTGCCGAACGAGGGTTCGTAGTGCGGGAAGACGCAGAGGATGCGACGTGCCTTGAGATCGATGCCCTGGGTCATTGTCGCGTGCCGTCCCCGTTCTCTCCGGTCGGCGCCCCCGACCACGCTCGTGACGGGAATCATAGCTCGCGACGAAAGGCGAGGCTAGGCGCGAGGGATCGGGGCCGGGACGAGGCGGAGATTTCGCTTGGTGGAAGGTTCGAGACGCGTGCAAGTCGCAGGGGATTCCGGACACCCACCTTTCGTGGTCATCGTTGCTCGGTGAGAACGGGCACAGAGGCGATCCTACGGGGCTGGAAACGCCGCCAGCCCGCGGCGCACGTCCGCGCGCGACATCACGCGGTCGAACCATCGCGCCAAACGGGGCAGACCGTCCCAGGCGACGCGATCGGCATAGGCGTCGATAACGGTCAGCGCGGCGATGTCGGCAAGGGTGAACTGCTCTCCCGCGAGGTAGAAGCCGGTAGCCAGGACGGTCTCCGCCCGGGCGATGGCATCGAGTGCGCGGCGCATCAGCACCTCGGCGGCGTCGTCCCTGCCGGCGCGCGAGAGGACGAAGCTGCTGCCGCCGACAGCGATGACATCGGTGGCAAACTGAAAGAAGCGCTCGAGCGTCACCGCACGACCAACTGCGCCGGCGACCGGAAACAGAACGCCGGGACGAAGGTCGCAAAGGTGGAAAAGGATTGCGTTGGATTGGGTCAGGACCGTTGGCGCTTGGCCAGCCGGTCGGCGTTGCAGCAGTACCGGCACCTGCCCCGCCGGATTGACGGCGAGGAAGCCGGCGGTGCGCTGCTCTCCGCCTCGAAGATCGACCGGAATCGGCTCGAACGGGATGCCGAGCACCTCCAGCGCTACCGTCACCCGGAGACAGTTGCCCGTCCGCGCGCCCATGAGGGCAAGCTCGGGGGCGGGCGCCGACACGGCGGGGCTCTCGCCGGCGCTCACGCTTTGGCGCCGGTCACGCTCTCGGCCAGCGCCATGATCTTGGCGTCGAGCTTGCGCGCCGCCGCCGTGACCTGCGCGTTGTCGAGGCCGCTCATGAGGCTCGACGGGGTGTTGAAGACGAGGCGCGTCTTGCCGTCCGCGTGCTCGTAGATCGCCAGCCGAACCGGCACG
>CAZZWW010000237.1:1664-5200 GCA_964657815.1 Vulcanimicrobiota bacterium
CCGGCCTCGACGTCATGCTCCAACATCGTGATCGCGATCATCGGGTTGCCGAGAGTGTACATGATGAAACGCGCGGGGTGACCCTGCTGCGTCAGCCACTCGCCATGATCGATGGTCAGAAAGCGCGTGAAGCCGCTCGGTCCCAGCACGTTTCGGACCCGCCGCTCGAACTCGCCCCGGTCTTGTGCGGCGGCAGGGATGGCGGACCATCCCGTCGCCTCGAGCGAGCCGACCTGTTCTTGAAAGGCCCCGACCACGGCATCGAACGCGCGGTCGCTGACAAAGGTGACATGCTCGACGGTGATCGGCCGGATCATCGTATCATTCTCCCACGTGCAAGTATCCGCCGCCATAACGTTGTGCGAGACCGGTCGCTCTCCGTCTTCGGGCGCCGAAGCTGTAAGCCCTCACATCTGACTTTCGGAAGCGGTCGCGCAATTGCGGTGGCGGCTATACCGCTGCCATAGCTCGCGACGAAAGGCGAGGCTAGGCGAGACTTGTCGGGGCTGCGACGAGGCTGAACACGTTCGGGACTTTCAAGGCTTGCCTGCTGCGCTTTGGGAGAACTGCCGTGGCAATTCCTTCTTGCGGGTCGAACTGACCCGCCCGGCCTTGCCCAGGTGGACTGCCCCAGCCGATACTGTCCGTGACGACCTGATGAAGCTTACTGCATAATTCGCATTAAGGGCATTGCAAACGTTGCGGTACCCTGAACCGTCGCGCGTTCAAAAGCGGACTGGCTGCGTCGCTAATGGCGTTGGCGATCCGAACATCCGACTAAAGGTCGTAAGGGCGGCGCATCATAGGCCGTGGAACTAGGGCAGCGCTCGTGCAAGTTGAGACATGGGCGAAAACGAACATGGGCGCATTATCGCCACTCAGGCCAGGAGCGCGCTGTCGTCTCTTGGCTTCCGGCGCAAAGGAAAGTCACGTCTCTGGCTTTCTGACCACGGCTACTGGCTGGGCGTCGTCGAATTCCAGCCGAGCAGCTTTTCCAAGGGTACTTACTGCAATGTGTCCGTTCATTGGCTTTGGAGCCTGGGAGACTTTCTTTCATTCGACTACGGGCTGGAGAGAGTTGGGTCTTATGCTGAATTTACCGACATCGAGGGATTTGGCAAAAACGTGGGGAAGATGGCTCTCGATGCCGGCCGCTTGGCGGCGGTGCATGCAGAGAAGCTAACGTCTTTGAACGCCGCCGCAGCTTTGATGGCACGTCGCGAGGAGCTTCTGACGGGTCAGGGTCGACCTGGAGATTGGGGGACTTTTCATGCCGGCGTCGCATGTGGATTGGTTGACGATCGCGCTAAAGCAAGACCCATGTTCGAACGTCTCCTGTCGAAAGGTGACGGCGCTTTCAATTGGGAGCTCGACCGTGCGTCACTTGTCCGGCGCCTTCTTGTCGCCTTGGATCGGCACGACGAATTTCAAGCAATGATACAAAATCTCATCGATCTTCGTCGAAGAGGTGAGAAGCTGGCACCATACGTTTTGCCCGTACGGCCCCTTCCGTAACGCGATAGCGCCCGCTACTCCGCTGCCTCGAGCACCGTCGGCGCCTCGTCGCGCAGGTTCACCGAGTAGTGCGAGGCATTGCGCCTGCCGGCGGTCGCGTCGGCGGCAAAGACGATGAGGTGGTGGCCCATCAGCCCGTAGTGCAGCAGCGGCTCGATCTGGCCCTGGACCAGCAGCGGCAGGGCAAAGCGCCAAAAGGTGCCGCGATAGCCGCCCTCGCCAAGAATGCCGACGTGCCAGAGCAGGCGGCCGAGCACGGTCAGGCCCTTGGGCAGCAGCCTCAGCCGCTGGCGCGACAGCGGCTTCTTCCCCCGCTTCGGCCAGACATGGGCGAGCTGGTGGCGGTAGCGGTCGAACAGCGCGTCGGGCCGGTACGCCTCCTTCATGCTGCGTCGCCACATGGCGACGACGTCGTCGTAGGGCAGCAGGAAGTGCACGTTGGACTCGCGCTCGCTGTCGTCGACGATGCGGCCCTCCTTCTGCAGCCGGTCCCACAGCGGCGTCTTGGGCAGGGCCTGCAGCATGTTGATCGTCAGCATCGGGATCTGCGAGGCCTCGATAAAACGCAGCAGCTTGTCGTCGGCGTCCGGCGTGTCGGAATCGAAGCCCAGGATGATGCCCGACACGATCGACATGCCGTGGTCGTTGATGATCTTCACGGCGTCGAGGATCGGCATGACCATGTTCTGGCTCTTGTCGATCTGGAGCAGGGCGTCGCTGTCGGGCGATTCGATCCCGCAGAAGATGTTGTCGAAGCCGGCGTCGCGCATCATCGCGAGGATGTCGGGCGAGCGGGCGATGTTCAGCGTCGCCTCGCAGGCCAGCGGCACGGGGTAGCCGTTCTTCTTCTGCCAGGCGACGAGGTGCGGCAGCAGCTCCTTGGCGGCCTTGCGGTTGCCGATGAAATTGTCGTCGACGAAGTAGATCACGCCGCTCATCCCCTGCTCGACCAGCTTGTCGAGCTCGGCGCAGATGCGCTCGGGCGTCTTGAGCCTAGGCACGCGGCCGTAGAGGCCGGGGATGTCGCAGAACTCGCACTTGAACGGGCAGCCGCTCGAGAACTGGATCGAGCCCAGCATGTAGTCCTTGATGTGCGCCAGCTCGTAGGCCGGCATCGGGAACTCCGACAGCTCGCGGCGGCGCTTGGTGGTGAGCACGAGCTGGCTTGCCGGGCGCGCCACGCTGTCGCCGAGCACGGCGATCAGCGCGTCGGTGGCGTCGCCGAGCTCGCCGCAATGCAGCACGTCGAAGTCGGGATAGTAGTCCGGGCAGGCCGAGACCGACGGGCCGCCGAGCACGGCGATCTTGCCGGCGGCGTGGGCGCGCGCGCAGATGCCGTTCAGCTCGCGCCGCTGGATGTGCATGCCCGAGGCGAACACCGCGTCGGCCCAGGCGAAATCTTCGGGCGAGGCCGCGCCCATGTTCTCGTCGAAGAAGCGGACGCGCCAGTGCGCCGGCAGGTAGGCGGCGATGGTGAGCAGGCCCTGCGGCGGCATGAACGCCTTGCTGCCGGCGAGGTGATAGGCGTGCTCGAATGTGCCGAAGGAGGGGACGTAGCGCGGAAAGACCAGGAGGATATTGCGGGAGCGAAGGTCGCCGGCGTGGGTCACGAAGCGTTCTCCGATCATCTGCGACAGCGTCGGTCGTCAATGCTTTGAAACGTACACGCCCGTTTCGAACCGCACCATACCAAAGCACCGACTGGAAAAGGCCATCGGAGTGCGATCTAGCGGAGCGATGCAGCCCGACAAGCCGAGCCACGACCGTGCGAACCGCCGCGCGCTTCTCGTCGTCAACGCCAAGAGCCGCAACGGTCGTCACGGGATCGGCCAAGCGGCCGCCGTGTTCCGCGCCGCGGACATCGAACTCGTCGAGGCCGGCTGCGCTGCCGGCACCGACGTCGGTCCCTGCATCCTGGCCCATCGCGGGTCGGTGGACTGCGTCGTCGTCGGCGGCGGGGGCGTGGCCGCCCGCAAGGTCGCCGGTCTCAATTTCGGTGCATTTATATCGGCCGGGGCGGG
>CAZZWW010000238.1:0-5183 GCA_964657815.1 Vulcanimicrobiota bacterium
GCCGCCTTCTCCCGCTCGCGGGAGAAGGAAGAGCCCCTGCATCGTCATCCCCGCGCCCGGCGCGGCTCTTCGGCTTCGCCGCGCGCGGCCTTCTCGAACTTACGCACCACGCGCGAGCGCTTCAGCCTGGAGATGTGGTCGATGAACAGCACGCCGTTCAAATGGTCGATCTCGTGCTGCAGGCACACGGCGAGGATGCCGTCGGCCTCGACCTCGGCAGGCGTCCCGTCGCGATCGAGGTAAGCGACGCGCACCACGGCGGGACGCTCGACCTCCTCGTAATAGTCAGGGATCGAGAGGCAGCCCTCCTCGTAGCTCGCCTTCTCCGCCGAGGCCCAGACGATCTCCGGGTTGACGAAGACCATCGGCGCCGGCTCCGCGCCCTCGTTGGCGCGCTTGGCGACGTCGAGCACCACCACGCGGCGCATCACGCCGATCTGCGGCGCGGCGAGGCCGATGCCGGGCGCCTTGTACATCGTCTCCAGCATGTCGTCGGCGAGCCGGCGCACCTCATCGTCGACGGCGGCCACCGGCTCGGATGTCTGCCGCAGCTTGGTGTCGGGAATCACGAGGATCGGGCGGAGGGCCATGGGTTTTCGCGGGGTGCGGGTCGCTCGGGAAATAGGGGCAGCGCGCGGCGAGGTCAATTTGACGGCTACCGACATGGCGAGCAGCAGGTCGATAATGTTGGCCGCGTGGTCGGCACAAGCGGAGGTAATCGCGTTGTCATTTGCTTGTAACGCGGCGGTGCTCTGCCTCGAGGCCGGCGCATCTCGTGCTAGTGACCTCGGGACGTCCGACGAAAAGAGGCTCTCCCCATGACCCAGAGCGAAGCCCCCGCCAGCGCGCCGCCGAAGGCCAGGACTCCCGAGCCCTGCGCCATCGTCATCTTCGGCGCCTTCGGCGACCTCACCAAGCGCCTGGTCATGCCGGCGATCTACAATCTGGGCTGCGAGAAGGTGTTGCCCGAGAAGGTCGCGGTGATCGGCGTCGACCTCGCCGAGGGCGATGCCAAGAGCTGGGCGGACCACCTCCACGCCATGCTGGAAGGCTTCATCGGCAACACGGCGTCCGAGTTCGACGTCGACCACATCGAGGAGGACGTCTGGTCCGACCTCGCCTCGCGCATGGACTACGTGCGCGGCGACATGACGAAACCCGAGCTTTACGCCGACATCGGCAAAGCCCTCGACAAAGCCGGCTACGGCCGCGGCAACGTCATCTTCTACTTCGCCATCGCCGACCGCTTCTTTTCCGTCGTCGCCTCCGAGCTCGGTAAGGCCGGGCTGACGAAGCAGGGCGAGGGCCAGGGCGAGCAGACGTTCTGGCGTCGCGTCGTCGTGGAGAAACCCTTCGGTCACGACGTCGACAGCGCCGTCGCGCTCAACAAGAGCCTCCTCGAGACGCTGGAGGAGGACCAGATCTTCCGCATCGACCATTTCCTCGGCAAGGAGACGGTGCAGTCGATCATGGCGTTCCGCTTCGCCAACGGCATGTTCGAGCCGATCTGGAACCGCGACCGCATCGACCACGTGCAGATCACGGCGTCCGAAGTCGTCGGCGTGGAGGCGCGCGGGAAATTCTACGAGGTCACCGGCGCGCTGCGCGACATGATCCCCAACCACCTCTTCACGCTGCTGGCGATGGTGGCGATGGAGCCGCCCACGACCTTCGACGCCGTCGGCATCCGCAATCGCAAGGCCGACGTCTTCACCGCCATGCCGCCGCTGAAGCCGGAGGACGCGGTGCGCGGCCAGTACGAGGCCGGCAGCATCGGCGGAAAGGAGCTGAAGGCCTATCGTGAGGAGCCCGACGTCTCGCCGCAATCGAACATCGAGACCTACGTCGCGATGCGCGTCGGCATCGAGAACTGGCGCTGGGCCGGCGTGCCGTTCTACCTGCGCACCGGCAAGCATATGAGCGATCGCGTCACCGAGATCGCGATCCGCTTCAAGCCGGCGCCGCTGTCGCATTTCCAAGGCACGCCCGTCGACGAGATGACCGCCAACTGGCTGGTGATCCGGATCCAGCCGCAGGAGGGTATCTCGCTGCAATTCGAGGTGAAGAAGCCGGGACCGGAGGTGCATCTGGCCTCCGTGCGCATGGACATGCTCTACAAGGACTTCTTCGCCCACGAGCCCAACGTCGGCTACGAGACGCTACTCTACGACGTGATGATCGGCGACGCGACACTGTTCAACCGCGCCGACATGGTCGAGGACGCCTGGCGCGTGGTGCAGCCGATCCTCGACGCCTGGGGCGCTGGCGGCGCGCCGGCCATGTACCCGAGCGGCGCGGCCGGCCCGCAGGAAGCGGGCGAGCTGCTGGAACGAGACGGCGGACGGCACTGGCGGCCGGTGAAGGCGGGCAAGTAAGGGAGCTTAACCTTTGTTGCTCCGGGGTGTCGAAGGCGATTCGGAACCCACCGCGCTTTGCAAGCCTCGGCCTGTCCGGCCAAGGTGCGTGGCTCCTACTCCGCCGCGTCGGCCGCCACGAGTTCGCTCTCGCGGGCGACGCGCTCGCCGGTCTCGGACTTCAGCCGGTAGGAGAAGACGCCAGCCTGATCCTCGGGCATGAGCCGCGTGATCTCGTAGGTTCCGCTCGGGCTCACGCGATTGGTGAGATCGACCGAGGTGAGGCGCACGGCCTGCCCGAGAGAGAACTGATGGGTCACGCGCGTCATCCTTTCGGCGCGTTCCGCGCGCCACTGCACCGGGCGCTGCGCGACGATTGGCGCGCGCCATCGCAATCCTCTACGATGAAAATCTACGCTCGGCCACGTCGAAACCGATGTCGCACGCGCAAGGCGACCCTGTCGCCGCCAAGGAGCTTCGCGTGACCGACCGGACCACCATCCCCGAGAAGCTTCTCAACGAGAAGATCATGGAGCTGTTGCGGGCCAAGCCCGCCTGCAAGGATGCGCGCAGCGTGATGCTCGATCCGGTCGGCGGCTCCGATCCGCACGACTGGACGATCTACCATTTCGATCCCGGCAACGGCGACCGTTATGCCTGCAAGATCGCCCTGCGCGCGATCGAGGCCGAGTTGCGTCCCGAGTTCGGCATGACGGGCCGCAGCTGATGACCGGCGCGCCGCAGCTCACCGCATTCGACCGCGGCCGCAAGGCCGGGCAGGACGGCACGGGCACCGAGGGCGCGAACCCTTACGCACTGAACTCGGCCGACCATCGCAACTACGAACTCGGCCGCGGCTTCGGCGCTCGCGACGCCGTGGAACGACGCGACTTCAAGGCCGCGCGGCCCGAGGCCAGCGCGCCCGACCCAGACGAAACCGAGGATTGAGTGCGTCATGAACACCGAGCCATGAACAACGACAGAGCGCCGAAGCGTCCGAGCGCGCGCGCCGCGGCGGAAGCGGTCTTCAGCAAGCCGGCGGGGCCGAAGGCCGAACCGGCGCCCAAGCCATCCGTGATCCCCGGCGCGCGCGAGCTGGTCTCGCTGCGCCTGGACCAGGACGTCCTCGCGCATTTCCAGGAGCAAGGGCCGGGCTGGCAGGAGCGGGTCAACCAGGCCCTGCGCCAGGTCGCGGGGCTGTAGCGGCGCTGGCTATCCTTCACTGACGTGCGATCGGGTCGAAGCCGTAGGGCTCGAAGACCTGCTTCAAGGCCTGGTCGGCGATGGCGATCAGGCGCGTTTCGCCCGCTTGCTCGGCCATGGCTCGGGCGATGATGAGGTGATCGGCGATGCGGTCGACGGTCGAGCGAAGGCCTTGGCGGTCCGCGAGGCGAAGCTCGGTCCAGCCGACGCTGGTGACCGTCAAGTCACCCTCCGACATCTCGTAGGTCGTGCCCATCAGCCCGACCAACTCGCCGGTGAGCGGCTGCACCGTGGGCACGCCTCGCGCCAGCATACGACGATAGCTTTCATCCTTGTGCAGGATGCGGAAGACGCAGGTGAACGGCAGCCGGCGCGCTTGGGCCTCGTGGACGGTCGCGACGACGAGCTCGCGATCCTCGGGATGCACGAAGCTCCAGACGCGCTCGCGAAGCGGCAGCCGGCCATCCGCCATCACGAACTGGTCCCACTCCGGGCCGATGTAGGTGATGGCGCCGACGGAATCGATAACCCAGATCATGGAACGGGATGCTCTTGGCTCGCAGGTCCATCGAAGAATAATCGACACCTTGAGCACGAAGCCAGCGTCGGCGCGACCACCATCGGCAGACGCGGGATGACATCGCAGCGCCGCGGCCCCACATTCGAGCGATGATTCGTTCTTTGTTCCAGCCGGCCGAGGCGCGCCATGGCGTCGCCTAGTTCCGCCGCGCGGCCCGTGGACGACCCGGACGAGGCCGGTCCGCGCCCCGGCGGCATCGCCGATCGCGCACGCGCGAAGCACGGCGCGATCCGCTACCTCGACGGGCTGAATCCCCAGCAGCGCCAGGCGGTGGAAGCGGTCGACGGCGCGGTGCTGGTGCTGGCGGGCGCCGGCACCGGCAAGACCCGTGTCCTGACGACGCGTATCGCCCACATCATCGCGACGGGACGCGCCAAGGCGTGGGAGATCCTGGCCGTCACCTTCACCAACAAGGCGGCGCGCGAGATGAAGGAGCGGGTGGCGCTGCTCGCCGGCCCTGTCGCCGAGGGCATGCCCTGGCTCGGCACGTTCCACGCGGTCTCGACCAAGATCCTGCGTCGTCACGCCGAGTTGGTCGGTCTCAAGTCCGGCTTCACCATCCTCGACACCGATGACCAGATCCGCCTTCTGAAGCAGGTGATCCAGGCGCAGAACATCGACGACAAGCGCTGGCCCGCGCGGGCGCTGGCCCACCAGATCGACTCCTGGAAGAACCGCGGTCTGTCGCCCAAGGACGTGCCGCCGGGGGAAGCCATGGCCTTTGCCAACGGCAAGGGCCGCGAGTGCTACGAGCAGTACCAGGACCGGCTCAAGATCCTCAACGCCACCGACTTCGGCGACCTGCTGCTGGAGTGTGTCCGGCTGTTCCGCGAGAACCCCGACATCCTGGAGCAGTACCAGCAGCGCTTCCGCTTCATGCTGGTCGACGAGTACCAGGACACCAACACCGTCCAGTACATGTGGCTGCGGCTGCTGGCCCAGCCGCACGGCAAGGGTGGCCGCCACAACGTCTGCTGCGTCGGCGACGACGACCAGTCGATCTACGGCTGGCGCGGCGCCGAGGTCGACAACATCCTGCGCTTCGA
>CAZZWW010000239.1:0-5110 GCA_964657815.1 Vulcanimicrobiota bacterium
CTCGATCTCTCATCGTCGGCAGGATCGGCGAGGTGTCCCGCCCCCTCATCCGCCCTTCGGGCACCTTCTCCCGCAAGGGGAGAAGGCAGCCACTCGGGATGGCGGCGGCCCTCAAGCCTTCTTCGCCTTGGCCGGAGCCTTCTTGGCGGCCGGCTTCTTCGCCGTCGTCTTCTTGGCCGCCGGCGCCTTGGCAACCACCTTCTTCTTCACGCCGCTCCCTGCCCCCGCCTTGTCCTCGACCAGCCGGATCGCCTCCTCGAGCGACAGGCTTTCCGGCGACATGTCGCGCTTCAGCGTGGCGTTGGTCTTGCCGTGGTTCACGTAGGGGCCGAACCGACCCTGGCGGACGGTGATGGCACCGCCGTCGGGATGCTCGCCCAGCAGCCGGCCCTGCACCGATGATCCGCCGCCGCCGCCGCTCTCCTTCGCAGCGAGAAGCGCCACGGCGTCCTCCAGCGTGAACGTCGTCGCGTCGGCGTCCTTGGGCAGCGTCGCGTTGGTCTTGCCGTGGTTGACGTAAGGACCGTAGCGCCCGGCCTTGAGCGAGACGGCGCCCCCGGCCGGATGATCGCCCAGAACCTTGCCGGCCTGCTCGCCGCCGCCGAAGCGCCGCCCCGTGAGCCCGCTCTCCTTGGCGACGATGAGGTCGATCGCGCGGTTGCCGCCGATCGTCAGCACGTCGTCGTCCTTGCCGAGATTCGCGTAGGTCTTGCCGTGCTGCACGTAGGGACCGTAGCGGCCGAGGTTGGCGAGGATCGGCTCCTTGGTCTCGGGATGCTTGGCGACCTCCCGCGGCAGCGACAGCAAGGCCACCGCCTGCTCCAGGGTCACGTCGGCCGGCGCCAGGTCCTTGGGCAGCGAGGATCGCTTGGGCTTCTCGCCTTCCGCCGGCTCGCCGAGCTGGATATAGGGTCCGAAGCGCCCGTCGCGCAGCGTCACCTCGAGCTCGCTCTCGGGATGGAGTCCCAGCACCTTGGGGCCGCCCGCCTCGGCCTCGACACCTTCGGCCTGGCCGATCTGGCGCGTGTACTTGCACTCGGGATAGTTCGAGCAGCCGATGAACGAGCCGAACTTGCCGAGCTTCAGCGACAGCTGACCGGTGCCGCAGAGCGTGCACTGGCGCGGATCGCCGCCGTCCGCTCGCGCCGGGAAGATGTGCGGGCCCAGAACCTCGTTGAGGTTGTCGAGCACCTCGGTCGTGCGCAGGTCCTTGGTGCCGGCGATGGCCTCGGAAAAGTCGGCCCAGAAGTCGCGCAGCACGGCGCGCCAGTCGATCTCGTGGTTGGAGATGCGGTCGAGCTTCTCCTCGAGATCGGCGGTGAAGTCGTAGCCGACGTAGCGGGCGAAGAAGCTCTCGAGGAAGGCCGTGACCAGCCGCCCCTTGTCTTCCGGGATCAGACGCTTCTTGTCGAGGCGCACGTATTCGCGCGCCTTGAGCGTCTGCACCGTGGCGTCGTAGGTCGAGGGCCGACCGATGCTGAGCTCCTCCATCCGCTTGATGATCGTCGCCTCGGTGAAGCGCGGCGGCGGCTCGGTGTGGTGCTGGCTGGCCTCGATCTTCTCCTTGGCGAGGCGGTCGCCGTGCGACATCGGCGGCAGGCGCGAGCCGTCCTCGTCCTCCGAAGACCCCGGCAGAGGATCGTCGCGACCCTCCTGGTAGAGCCTGAGGAAGCCGTCGAACTTCACGACCTGGCCGTTGGCGCGCAGGTCGAGCTTGCGGCCGTCGACCTCGGCGAGGATGTCCACCGTGGTGCGCTCGAGGTCGGCCGATTCCATCTGGCTCGCCACCGTGCGGATCCAGATCAGCTCGTAGAGCTTCAGCATCTCCGGATCGAGCGCGCGGGCCACGTGCTTGGGCAGCCGAGCCATCTCGGTCGGGCGCACCGCCTCGTGGGCCTCCTGGGCGTTCTTGGCCTTCACCGTGTACTTGCGCGGCACCTTCGGCACGTAGCGGTCGCCGAACTCCTTGCCGATCACGCGCCGCGCGCCGTGGATCGCCTCGGGCGCCATGTCGACGCCGTCGGTGCGCATGTAGGTGATGAGTCCGACCGTCTCGCCTTCGATCTCGACGCCCTCGTAGAGGCGTTGCGCCAGCTGCATCGTGCGGTTCGGCGGAAAGCCGAGCTTGCGCGAGGCCTCCTGCTGCATGGTCGAGGTTGTGAAGGGCGCGCTCGGGTTGCGGCGTGCCGGCTTGGCCTCGACGGCCGTGACGGAATAGGCGCCGCGCTCCAGTGCTGCTTGCAGACCCTTGGCCTGGGTCTCGTCCTTGATGTCGAGACGGCCGAGCTTGGCACCGTCGGCGCCGACGAGGCGCGCGGTGAAGGCGGCGCCGGCCGCGGTCTTCAGCCCCGCCACGAGCGACCAATATTCCTGACGGACGAACTTCTCGATCTCGAGTTCGCGCTCGCAGATGATGCGGAGCGTGACCGACTGGACGCGGCCGGCCGACCGAGCGCCCGGCAGCTTGCGCCACAGCACCGGCGAGAGGTTGAAGCCGACGAGGTAGTCGAGCGCGCGACGGGCCAGATACGCGTCCACCAAAGCCGCGTCGATCTCCCGCGGCCTCCCCATGGCCTCGGTAACGGCTGCCTTGGTGATGGCATTGAAGGTGACTCGCGAGACCTCGACGTCCTTGAGCACCTTCTTGTTCTTCAAGACCTCGAGGACGTGCCAGGAAATCGCTTCGCCCTCGCGGTCGGGGTCGGTCGCGAGAATGACGCGGTCCGCGCCCTTCACCGCCTTGGCGATGGCGGTCATGCGCTGAGCCGACTTGGTGTCGACGTCCCAGATCATCGCGAAATCGTCGTCCGGATCGACCGAACCGTCCTTGGACGGAAGATCGCGAATGTGGCCGTAGGAGGCGTACACCTCATAGCCCTTGCCGAGATATTTGTTGATCGTCTTGGCCTTGGAGGGCGACTCGACGATGACGACGTCCATTCGAAAGCGCTTCCCTCTTGGCCGATCATCCGCCAGCCCGGATTAGCCCAGTGCTGAACTGGGTCGTCCTCACGACACGCCATATGGTGCGCCGCGTCAACGCCGCCAGCGGCGCACAAAATGCCTGGGACTTAGGCAAACAGCCGCATTCGCATCGTTTGTGCCCAATTGATTGGCGTCAAAGCGATGCTTTGGTCCGCGATCGGACGCGATGGCGAAACCTTTTCTCCGATGGAACCGGCAAGCCGCTTGCATTGGAACTGCGACCTACATGGACCGGGGACGATGAGATGGTGGATGCCGTGAAGCCTGCGCGGATCGTGCAGGCGATGATCGAGTCCGGGGCCGCGAAGACGCGGCTGACCGTGGGAGAACTCTTCGTCCGTTCGATGCTGGCCGGTGCGTTCCTCGGCGTGGCGACCACGCTCGCCTTCACCGCCGCGACGCAGACGGGTGTGCCGATCGTCGGCGCCCTGATCTTCCCCGTCGGCTTCGCGATGATCATGGTGCTCGGGCTGGACCTGATCACCGGCAGCTTCGCGGTGATGCCCCTCGCCGTTATGGCCGGCAGGGCGACGGTCGGCCAGCTCGTCAGCAATTGGGTCGTGACCTTCCTCGGCAATTACGTCGGCGCGCTGATCCTCGCCGGCCTGATGTACCTATCGATCAGCAAGGGCGGCCACGACCTCACCGATCCGATCGTCGCCAAGATTACCGCCGCGGTCACCGCGCGGACTGCCGGATTTGCCAACCTCGGCAGCTTCGGCATCGCCACCGCCTTCATCCGTGCCATGCTCTGCAATTGGATGGTCTGCCTCGGCGTCGTGATGGCGCTCGCTGCCCAGACCTCGACCGGAAAGATCATCGGCTGCTGGCTGCCGATCGTCATCTTCTTCGGCCAGGGCTTCGAGCACGCGGTGGTGAACATGGCGCTGATGCCGCTCGGCCTGATGCTCGGCGCCGCCGCCACGATCCCGCAATATCTGCTCGCCAACGAGCTGCCGGTCCTGGTCGGCAACCTCGTCGGCGGCTTCCTCTTCACCGGGCTGGCGCTCTACCTCGCCTACCCCTCCGGTTCGAGCGCCGCCGGCCAGGACGTGATCTCCGACGCCCACGCCGTCGCCGCCGAATAGGCGCCTGCCCGAGCAACCGCGAGGGCCGGGTCGTTGACCCGGCCCTCCGTTTTGACTATGCACGCGCTTCCAACGGGTCCGCCCGAAGGGTACGCACCCGCGGCCGCACCTGTTGCGGCCTGTCGGCCCTCTCGAGGGCAGCAGGAGGGCGCGATCTTCCATCCCTGTCGATGGACGACGTGATCTGACGAGGGCGGCCCCGAGGCCGCCGTTCGCGCATCCGTGTCCGTCGGCGCCACGAGACCAGGACACGATGACCAAGCGCGCCGAATCCAAGTACAAGCTAGACCGCCGTATGGGCCAGAACATCTGGGGCCGCCCGAAGAGCCCGGTGAATCGTCGCGAGTACGGCCCCGGCCAGCACGGCCAGCGCCGCAAGGGCAAGATGAGCGACTTCGGCACGCAGCTGAAGGCCAAGCAGAAGCTCAAGGGCTACTACGGCAACATCTCCGAGAAGCAGTTCCGCTCGTATTACGCCGAGGCGATCCGGATGAAGGGTGACTCCGGCGACAACCTGATCGGCCTGCTCGAGCGCCGGCTCGATGCCGTGGTGTATCGCGCCAAGTTCGTCCCGACGGTCTTCGCCGCCCGACAGTTCGTGAACCACGGCCACGTCAAGGTGAACGGCCGCCGCGTCAACATCCCGTCGTTCCAGGTGAAGGTCGGCGACCTTGTCGAGGTCAAGGAAGCCTCGCGCGAGATGGCGCTGGTGATCGAGGCCCGCGACTTGGCCGAGCGCGACGTGCCCGACTTCTACGAGGTCGATCCGGCCAAGAGCGCCAAGATGACCCGCGTTCCGCTCCCCGCCGAGGTGCCCTACCCGGTCATCATGGAGCCGAACCTCGTCATCGAGTTCTACTCCCGCTAAATCCGCTGCCGCTTTCGCCCTTGTGGCAGCAGGCTTCGTCATTCCGGACGGAGCGAAGCGGAACTCCGGAAGCCGCCCCGGAACGACGAGCCTGGCAGCCACGGATCGACCCGATACGAACCATCGGCGGCACCGAGCCTCGCCGACCGGTTCGTTCGAACATTCATCG
>CAZZWW010000240.1:0-5067 GCA_964657815.1 Vulcanimicrobiota bacterium
CGCGGCGGTCTCGCCGCCCCAGCCGCCGAGGATGACCGAGATGAAAGAGCGGTTCATGCCCTTGCACATGATGTAGGACAGGATTGCGCCGGACGAGCCGACGAGAGCACCCGTGATGATCAGCGCCAGGTTGCCGAGCGTGAAGCCGATGCCGGCGGCCGCCCAGCCCGAGTAGGAGTTCAGCATCGACACGACGACCGGCATGTCGGCGCCGCCGATCGGCACGATGATCAGGAAGCCCAGCGCGAACGAGGCGATCGCGATCAGCCAGAACACGAGCAGGCTCTGGCTGAAGATGAACAGCACGACGAGGGCGATGATCAGCGCGCCCAGGCCACCATTGATGAAATGGCGGAACGGCAGGATGATGGGCTTGCCCGACATGCGCCCGTCGAGCTTCAGGAAGGCGATGACCGATCCCGAGAAGGTGATCGCGCCGATGGCGAGGCCGATCGACATCTCGATCGTCGAGGCGCCGTGGATGTTGCCGGGCTCGCCGATGCCGAAGGCCTGCGGCGCGTAGGCCGCGCCGGCCGCCACGAACACGGCGGAGAGGCCGACCAGCGCGTGGAACAGCGCCACCAGCTGCGGCATGTCCGTCATCTTGATGGTGCGGGCGCGCCAGGCGCCGATCGCGCCGCCGATGGCGATGCCGGCGATGACGAGGACCCAGGAGAGCACCCCGACCGGCGGGCTGAGCGCCAGCGTGGTCAGCACGGCGAGGCCCATGCCGGCCATGCCGAAGCGGTTGCCCTGCCGCGAGGTGGCGGGCGAGGACAGCCCGCGCAACGCCAAGATGAAGAGGATACCGGCGACGAGATAGAAGAAAGCCGCGACGTTGACGTTCACGAGGGTCAGCCCTTCTTCTTGTACATCCCGAGCATGCGCTCGGTGACGAGGAAGCCGCCGAAGATGTTCACGGAGGCGAGCACGAGGGCGATGAAGCCGAAGATCTTGGCCCAGATCGGCCCGTCGTTGCCGTAGGCCGAGGCGTCGACGCCGACCGAGAGCAGCGCGCCGACCACGATCACGGAGGAGATGGCGTTGGTGACGGACATCAGCGGCGTATGCAGCGCCGGGGTCACCGACCACACCACGTAATAGCCGACGAAGCAGCCCAGCGCGAGGATGGCGAGGCGGAAGATGAAAGGATCGACCGCGCCGCCCGTGGCGGCGTGGGCGACGGCGCCGCCTGCCGTGCCGATGTGCTCGGCGTAGCCGGCATGGCCGAGCTGGTCGGCGTAACCCTGCGCCGCTTCGGCGGCATGGCGAGCGGCCTCGGCCGCGGCCTGGGCCTTCTCGAGGAGCTGCTGTTGCGTGGAGGTCTCGGTCACGATGGCCATGGATGGATGTTCCGGCAATGGGGCGGTGAAATCAGGCGGCGGCTTGCGACTTGGTGAGGCTGGAATGGACGATGTGTCCGTCCTTCGTCAGCAGCGTCGCCTTCACGAGCTCGTCGTCCCACGGGATGCCGAAGGCCTTGCTGTCCTTGTCGAAGAAGGTCGCGACGAAGGAATAGAGGTTCTTGGCGTAGAGGAACGAGGAGGTCGACGGCACCTTGCCGGCGAGGTTCAGCGTGCCGACGATCTTGACGCCGCCCTCCGTCACGTAGATCTCGCCGGGCTTGGTCAGCTCGCAATTGCCGCCCCGCTCGGCGGCGAGGTCGACGATCACCGAGCCGGCCTTCATCGACTCGACCATCTTGGCCGAGACCAGCTTCGGCGCCGGACGGCCGGGGATCAGCGCCGTGGTGATGACGATGTCCTGCTTGGAGATGTGGCCGGAGACGAGTTCGGCCTGCTGGCGCTGGTAGTCCTCCGACATCTCCTTGGCGTAGCCGCCCGAGGTCTCGGCCTCCTTGAACTCCTTGTTCTCGACCGCCACGAACTTGGCGCCGAGCGACTCGACCTGCTCCTTGGTGGCGGGGCGCACGTCGGTGGCCGTGACGATGCCGCCCATGCGGCGCGCCGTGGCGATCGCCTGCAGGCCGGCGACGCCGACGCCCATGATGAACATCTTGGCCGCCGGCACGGTGCCGGCCGCGGTCATCATCATCGGCATGGCGCGGCCGTACTCGCTGGCGGCGTCGACCACGGCGCGGTAGCCGGCGATATTGGCCTGCGAGGAGAGCACGTCCATCACCTGGGCACGGGTGATGCGCGGCATGAACTCCATGGCGAAGGCGGCGGCGCCCTTCTCGGCCAGCGAGCGGATCGCGTCCTCGTGCCCATAGGGGTCCATCACGGCGACCACGGCGGCGTTCGGCTTCAGGCCGTTGAGATCGTCCGCGCTGGGGCGGCGCACGCGCAGCACGACGTCGGCGTCACGGATCGTCTCCTCCGCGCTGTGCGCGATGATGGCACCGGCGGCCTCGTAGGCGGCGTCGAGGAAGCCCGAGGCGCGGCCGGCGTTGGACTGCACCACGACCTCGGCGTTGAGCGCCTTGAAGCGCTTCACCGTGTCGGGCACGGCGGCGACGCGGTCTTCGGACGGGTCGTTTTCCGCGGGAACGGCGATACGCATGTCAATCTCCGGAGGGGGCGGGGCCGCTCCGGGGAAGGACCGGGACGCGGCGTCGAAGCAGGGCGGCGGTGGCGCTCAGCCCCACATCCAGGCGAGGAAGACCAGGATCACGACCACGACGATCGCGATATATTTCAGGAGGGTGAGAAAGAGCGCGTAGGTGGCCTCGTGCTCGGCGTAATCCATGTCCGGATGCCCGGCATCGTTCGTGGTGTCGGCCATGTCGCCCCTCGGTCTCCTCGCGCGGGTCTTGAAGCCCGTCTTTCCCTAACGTTCGCGTCTGGAGGGACGTTCAGCCGCCGAGCTTCCCCCGAAAGACGCAAGCGAGCGCAGCCATTGCAACCTTCGCGTCGCAACGCAAGGGCCGTGTGGCGGCAACAAGGCGCAATTTTCTTGCAATCATCGTCAAGGCGAACCGCCTGCTTTCAGGCCGCGGGCGCGGGCAGGCCGGCGCGCTCCAGCGCACCGCGCTGCCGCTCGGCGAGGGCGTCGATGTCGAAGTCTTCGATCAGCTCCTCGTACATGCGGTGGAAGTTCAGCTTGGCGTCGAGGTGCAGGAACACGCTGCCGAGGCCGATCGCCGCGCGATCCATGAACACGAACTCGCGCGGCACCGTCACGGGACCCTTCTCCTTCAGGGCCTGGTGCAGCGCGAAGGCCTCGCGGCGCCCGTACTGGCCCGGCGCGATGCCGTCGGCGACGGTGCGGACGCGGTCGGTCAGCAGCGGCGCGTAGATGAAGCGCGCCCAGATGTTCATCGTCTCGATGAGGTCCTTCGAGAGCTTCTGGAAACCCCACAGCTCGTAGGCGTGGACCACCTGCTCCGGCTTGTCGTGGAGGAACCCGCGGTAGAGTTCGACGACGCCGGCGGCGAAGCGCGGCGGGAACACGCGGATGCAGCCGAAATCGAGCAGGTTGATGCCGGCGGGCGCGCCGGCCTCGTCGGCATAGACAGTGTAGTTGCCGGGATGCGGGTCGCCGTGAATGACGGCGAACCGCGCCATCGGGCGCCACCAGGCGGTGAACATGGCCTGGGCCAGCCGGTTGCGGGTGTCCTGGTCGGCGGTCTTGTAGGCGAGCAGCTTGGTGCCCTCGAGCCAGCCGAGCGTCAGCAGGCGCCTGGTCGAGAGGTCGCGATGGACGGCCGGCACGCGGACGACGGAGCCCTCGAGGATCTCGGCGTAGAGCGCGGCGTTCCTGGCCTCGTGCTCGTAGTTCAGCTCCTCGCGCAGGCGCGCGCCGATCTCCTGGGCGATCTCGCGGGTGTCGATCGCCTGCGAGAACTGCCGGTGCAGGCCGAACAGCCAGTCGAGCTGCTTCAGGTCGGCCTCCACGGCGGACTGCATGTCGGGGTACTGCAGCTTGCAGGCGAGCGGCACGCCGTCCTTCGTCGTGGCCTTCTGCACCTGGCCGAGCGACGCGGCGGCGGCGGGCCGCAGGTCGAACGTGCCGAACCTCTGCTGCCAGTCCGCCCCCAGCTCCGCCTGCATGCGGCGCTTGACGAAGGCGGCGCCCATCGGCGGCGCGTCGCTCTGCAGCTTCTGCAGCTCGTCGGCATATTCCGGCGGCAGCAGGTCCGGGATGGTCGCCATCATCTGCGCGACCTTCATCATCGGCCCCTTGAGGCCGCCGAGCGCCTGGGTCAGCGCCGCCGCGTTGGTGATCTGCCCGTTGGCGCCGAACAGCTTGCCCGACGCCATGCGCGCCGCCACCCCGGTCATGTTGGCGCCGACGCGGGCGTAGCGCGCCGCGCGGGCGCTGAAACGATTGGCTTCGGTGTCGCGCATAGTGCTCTTGGTCCTCGCCCGCGTCGTGCGGGCCGGCCGATCTCAGGTCGGCATGTTCGCTTTCACCCAGTAGGCGAAGGCCTCTTCATCGAGTTCGCCGGCTGCCAGCGCAAGGACACTTGCCGTCGCATGCGCCGGCTCGACCCGGAAGCGGACGCCGTTGAGCCCGAGGAAGACCAGGACGCTCGCGAATGCCACTCGCTTGTTGCCGTCGATGAAGGGGGGGTGCGCGCGGTGCCGAAGGCGGAGCTCGCCGCGAGAGCCGCGCGATCGGTCTCCCCGCAGGCATGCTTGTTCACCGGTCGGGCCAAAGCCGATTCAAGCAGACCGCGATCGCGCAGCCCATCCGGCCCTCCGAAGAGTGCGAGTTGCTCGCTGTGAATGTCGATGACGAGTTCGACGCCGAGCCAGACTGGCTCGCTCATCGCTGCCTCTTCATCTCGCCAGCGCCTTGAAGGTGTCGGCGTAATCACGGAACGCCTGACGCGCGATCTCCATGCCGCGGGCATGATTTGGATCGTACGGGGTCAGCTTGAAGCTTCGTTCGGTTTGCTCCGTCAGGTAGAGCTTGTCGCCTTCGGCCAGCTTGAGTCGCGCGATCACTTCTTTGGGCAGGATGAGGCCCACGGAATTGCCGACCTTGCGGATCAGCAGGAAGGTCGGGTCGGTTTCGGCGCGCTCCGACTTGGCCATGACGTCTCCTCGTCGCTTACGGGACCGCAGCTTGCCCGTTATACGGTTTGTTTAACGTCGGCTT
>CAZZWW010000241.1:0-5056 GCA_964657815.1 Vulcanimicrobiota bacterium
GGCGCCCGACGGGCTCGACCTCGACCATGTCGCGATCGCCCGCAACATCGAGCCGGCGCGGCTCGACGCGCTGCTCGCCGAGCGGAACATCGTCCGCGTGCCGGCGGGCGGCACGACGCTGGGCTTCGCCCCCGCGGGCTGGGCCGCGCTGCGCGAGGGTGTGCTGGCGTCGCTGGCCGCCTACGCCGCCTCCCATTCCGACAGTTTCGGCGCCACAATGGCCGAGGTGCAGCGGACGGTTCCCCCGCCACGGCGCCCCGCCGTCGCCGCGGCGCTCGACGCGCTGATCGCCGATGGCGCGGTCGCCCGGTTCGGCCAGCTCGTGCACCTCGCCGGGCACACGGTGACGCTGGGCCTCGACGAGGAGGACCTCTGGCACGAGATCGCGCAGGTGCTGCGCCCTGCCGCGCTCGACCCGCCACGGCTCTCGGCGATCGCCGAGCGGCTGCGGCTCACCGAGGAGGAGATCAAACCATTGCTCGAGAAGCTGGCGCGCATGGGCGAGCTGCGTCGGGCCTCCAAGGTCTACTTCATCCTGCCCGCCGTGGTCGCCGGACTGGCGGTGCACGCGCAGGCCTGCGCACAGGCTCACCCCGAGGGCATCCTGACCGTCGGCCAGTTCCGCGAGGCCACCGGCATCAGCCGCCACGCGACGATGCCGGTGCTCGAATTCTTCGACCGCCTCGGCTTCACCCGCCGCCACCAGGACGGGCGGCGGATCCGGGTCGAGGCGGAGACGATCTTTGGGCCTTCGTGAGTTGCCGTTCGGGGTCGGACCAATGCCCGTTCCTATCGATAGGCGACCGGGTGCGGATCGCACTTTGGTCCGTGCTGGCCGATCGACCACCTGTAAGAATCATGCGCGCGATGAGGCGCTGCCGTACAGCGGACGTCGGCGAGATGCAGGCCGCCGTCGTGACGTTCCTGGGCTCGACGACCGCGTCCTTCGTGAACGGCGCCACGACCGGAGGTCGACCGTGGCTCCGTCTCGACCGTCCGACACGCTGCTTCGTCTGTTCGTAAGCCAGGCTTCGGCATGGCACCACGCCCGTCTATCGAAAGGTGTTCCCACGTGAGGTTCAGACGACCCCCGGCGCCGACCAAGGCCGCCGCCATCAGCGAGCACGGCGCCATCGGCAACCTGCGCTCGGTCGCGCTGGTCTCGACCGCCGGCACGATCGACTATCTCTGCCACCCCTATCTCGACTCGCCGAGCGTGTTCTGCGCCCTGCTCGATCCCGAGAAGGGCGGCCTGTTCTCGGTCTGCCCGGAGGGCGAGGTCGGCAGCTGGACCACGCGGCAGATCTACATTCCCGACACCAACGTGCTCGTCACCCGTTTCATGAACCACGACGCGGTGATGGAGGTGACGGACTACATGCCGATCCTCACCGATGAAGGTCCGCGCAGCGCCGTGGTGCGCCGCGTCGCCTGTATCCGCGGCAAGGTGAACGTGATCATGCGCTGCGAGCCGCGCTTCGACTACGGGCGCGACGGCCTTCCGCAGGTGAAGCTCTCGGGCGATGCCGCGACCTTCACGGCCAACGCCGCGACCTCGTCGGGGCCGCTGAGGCTGCGCGGCAGCGTGCGGCTCGCCAAGGAGAAGGGCGCCGTCACCGCCGCCTTCGCCCTCGAGGAGGGCGACCAGGCGAGCTTCGTGCTGGAATGCGGCAACGAGTTGCCGACCGCCGCGCACGATCCCGACGCCTTCATCCAGCAATCGTTCAAGCAGACCATCGCCTACTGGCAGAGCTGGTCGGCGCATTCCTCCTACAAGGGCCATTGGCGCGAATACGTGATGCGCTCGGCGCTCGCGCTGAAGCTGCTCACCTCGGCCGAGCACGGCTCGATCGCCGCCGCCGCCACCTTCGGCCTGCCCGAGGAGGCGGGCGGCAGCCGCAATTGGGACTACCGATTCTGCTGGATCCGCGACGCCGCCTTCGCGACCTTCGCGCTGATCCGGCTCGGCTACACCAACGAGGCAAGCCGCTTCAACGAGTGGGTCGCCGACCGCGCCGACGACAGCGAGGCCGGCGACCTGCAGATCCTCTACCGGCTCGACGGAACCAGCGAGGCGCAGGAGACCACGCTCGACCATCTCGCCGGCTACCGCGGGTCGACGCCGGTGCGCATCGGCAACGCCGCCGCCGCGCAGCTGCAGCTCGACATCTACGGCGCCCTGCTCGACTCCGGGTACCTTTCCGACAAGTACGGCGAACCCGTCACCTACGGCGCCTGGGAGCGCATCACGAAGACGCTGAACTGGGTCTGCAAGAACTGGGAGCAGCCCGACGAGGGCATCTGGGAGATCCGCGGCGAGCGCCGACACTTCCTCTCGTCGCGCCTGATGTGCTGGGTGGCGCTCGACCGCGGGCTGCGCATGGCGCAGAAGCGCTCGCTGCCCGCCGAGCACGCCGCCGAGTGGGAGAAGAACCGCTCGCGGATCTACCGCGACATTCACGAGAACTTCTGGTGCGAGGAGCGCGGCGCCTTCACCCAGTACAAGGGCAGCCGCACGCTCGACGCCTCGGCGCTGCTGATGCCGCTGGTGCTCTTCATCACGCCGAAGGACCCGCGCTGGCTCTCGACGCAGAAGGCGATCGAGCGCGAGCTGACCTCCGACGTGCTGGTGCGGCGCTACGAGACCGTCAGCGGCGTCGACGGGCTCGACGGCGAGGAAGGCGCGTTCACGCCGTGCTGCTTCTGGCTGGTCGAGTGCCTGGCGCGCTCGGGCGACATCCGCCGGGCCCGCCTGCATTTCGAAAAGCTGGCCTCCTACGCCAACGACCTCGGGCTGTTCTCGGAGGAGATCGGACCCGGCGGCGAGCAGCTCGGCAACACGCCGCAGGCCTTGACCCACCTCGCCCTGATCAGCGCCGCCTACACGCTCGACGCCGCCCTCGACAAGCAGGGTGCGCCGATGGACAGCTGGCGGCAGTACGGGTAGCGGGGATCAAGTCGCGCGCGTCAAGCGCCACGGCGAGCGGTTTCGTTGGCCCCCGACGGACTCCTTCAACGCTCGCCTACTCCACCAGCGTCGACCTCGTCGGCGCCACCAGCGACCACACCACGCCGTCCGGCGCGAAGCGGATCTCCGACTTGCCGTCGAGGGCCTGCCCGGTGATCCGGTCCATGACGACACGGCCGAAGCCGCGGCGGGTCGGCGCCACGACCGGCGGTCCGCCGCGTTCCTGCCAGCTCAGTCTCAGAATGCGCGGCTCGTCGGCGACGATCGACCAGACCACCGTCACGGTGCCCGCGTCGTTGCTGAGCGCGCCGTATTTCGCGGCGTTGGTCGACAGCTCGTGCAGGGCGACGCCGATGTTCTGCGCCGCCTCCGGGCGCAGGGTGAGGTCGTCGCCCTCGAGCAGGATGCGGGTGCCGAACAGCTCCTCGTAATGGCTGAGCTGCGAGCGGATCAGCGCGAGCAGCGAGGCGCCCTTGTACTCCACCGCCGAGAGCAGGTCGTGCGAGCCGGCGAGGCCCTGGAGACGGTCGGTGAAGCGCCGCACGAACTCCTCCGGCGACAGGTCCTTCGCCATCGACTGGCGCGCCATGGCCTGGATCACCGCCAGCAGGTTCTTCGAGCGGTGGGTCAGCTCGCGCATCAGGAAGCGGACGTGGTCCTCCCGCCTGCGGTGCACCGAGACGTCGCGGATCACCAGCGAGGCGCCGATCACCGCGCCGTCGTCGCCCTTGATCGGCGCGCTCGTGACCCAGATGTCGATCGGCGTGCCGTCGCGGCGCAGCTGCCGCGTCTCGATCTCGCTGATCTCGCCGCCGAGCAGCTGCCGGCCGTAGGCCTCGCGCTCCTCCGCCGTCGTGCCCGACAGCGCCACGGCGAGCGGGCGCCCGATCATCTGCGCCGGCGCGATCTCGAAGAGGCGCTCGGCGCCGGCGTTCCAGCTGGTGACATTGCCCATCGCGTCGACGCTGACGATGGCGTCGACCGAGGACGCGACGATGGCGGCGAGCTCGGCGTTGGCGCGCTCCGCGACCTTGCGCGCCGTGTTGTCGAAGGAGAGCGACAGCATGCGTTGCGGCTTGCCCGCGGCATCGGTGAAGAAGCGCCCCCGCGAGGCGATCCAGCGCACGCCGCCGTCGCGCCGGCGCACGCGGAATTCCTTGTGGAACGCGCCGGACGTGCGGCTGTCGGCCGAGAAGTCGCGGACCAGCGCCTCGACATCGGCGGGATGGATGCGGTCGAGGATCGTCATGGCGTCGAGCGTGCCGCCTTCGCTGCGCGGCGGCAGTTCGAAGAGCTCGGCGAAATTGTCGGAATGGACGAAGCTGTTGGTCGGGATCGTCCAGTCCAGGATGGCGAGCCCGGCCGATTCCTGCGCCAGCTGGAGCCGCTCCTCGCTGGCCGACAGCTCCGCCTCGGCGCGCTGGAGACGCAGCAGCGACCGCACCAGCGCCACCATCTCGCGGGGATCGATCGGGTCGGCGAGGAAGGCGTCGACGAGGTCGTCGGCCTCGGGATCGAACGCCGCCTCGTCGCTGACGCGCTCGGCGACACGCAGGATGAAGGTGTGGCCGCAGGCTTCTCGGATCTCGCGGCAGACCTGTCGGGCGACGGCCTCGTCGCTGCTCTCCATGACCACGAGCGGCGGACGCTCGTCCGCCACCCAGGCCGGCGCGGCCTGAAGGTCCTCGAGTTCGGCAATGGCGTGCCCCGCCTGCGCGACGAGCGCGGCGATACGCACGCGCCGCTCCAACGACGCGCCGACGACGAGGATCGCCTTCCCGCTTTTCACGCGACAGCCCCCGAAGGCGGGCCGCTCCGGCGCCGCGATCCCCCGATCGTCGGTCGTGCCGAAACGCGCGGCGGCGCCCTCCTCGCGCACTTCACGAAAGCGCGAGGGTGATGTCAATAATCCTGTGGGCTTAAGGGCCTTCGGCCGTCGCGAAGGGTATCTCCGCAGCCTACGCGCGCCCTTGCTTTCGCGGGACCGCGGACTTAGGTTCCCGCCGCGTTGCCGCCATAGCTCAGTTGGTTAGAGCGCTTGATTGTGGATCAAGAGGTCCCCCGTTCGAGCCGGGGTGGTGGTACCAG
>CAZZWW010000242.1:0-5052 GCA_964657815.1 Vulcanimicrobiota bacterium
TTGGCTTTGATAAGTTAACACGTAAAGTTGTCAGTCTAGCAGTCGACAAGCCGGCGATCTGTTCGCTCACCCCAAATCAAACCCCTCGCCCGGCACGTGCCCCGCCAGCCGGCTCAGCTTCGCCCGGGCCCGCCGGCCCTGCCGCCGGCGCCGCGCCTCCGTCGCCGCGACCTCGCGCTTCTCGTGGGCGTCGGCCACGGCGCGCAGCATCCAGGGCGGGGGCGGGTCGTAGGGGGTGACGGTGAGCTCGAAGCCGAGCGCCTCCAGGGTGCGGATCACCTTGCCGGCCTCGACCGTGGGGCGGCCGGACTCCAGGGACACCAGCCATTGCCGGCTGACCCCGGCGCGGACGGCGAGCTGCGACTGGGGAATGTTCAGGCTGGAGCGGACCTCGCCGACGAACTCGGCCAGCTCGCGCATGGAGGGGAGCGGGCGGGCCCAGCTCGTCGCGGGATGGCGGCCGAGGCTTGGGCAGGGTGATCTTGCGCGGCAGCCGCGCCTTGACCTGTTTCGCCGCCGCCAGCCGCGCCTTGACGAGGCGCCTGGCCCGGTCGGTCTCCTCGCGCTTCACCTCGTCCGACCACGGGTCCATGCCGGCCTCCCGGATTAAACGTTCGTCATGTCGGCGGACGCCGACGCGGATTTCGGCCTTGTCGCGGTTCGCGGCGGTGTCAGGGTTTTGTGTCAGGGTACCCTGACTTCGGTCGGTGTTTTTGTCGCGGTACCCTGACTTTGGCAGGGCCACATGTCAGGCCTCGCGACACCCTCGGGCCGACGTTTCCGCGACGCGGCCGGGGTGGACGCGTCTCTGGAAAGCGGTTAGGATACCTAGATCATCGGGGCGCGTTTGGCAAGAGGCCGGGCGTTTTCCGGTGCACCTGCCGGAGCCTCGCGAGACCCCCATGCCGCATCCCGTCCTTAGCCCCCGCAACGTCGCCCTGGTCACCGGCGGCGCCTCCGGTCTCGGCCTGGCGGCGGCGAAGGCGTTCCTCGGGCTGGGGATGCGGGTCGCCATCGCCGACCTGCCGGGCGAAACACTCGCCGCCGCCGAGGCCGAGCTGGGGCAGGGCGGCGTCGCCCTGGCGGTGCCGACCGACGTCAGCAGCCCCGACGCGCTGCGCCACCTCGAGGCGGTGGTGCGCGACAAGCTCGGGCCCGTCGACGTGCTGATGAACAATGCCGGGATCCAGCCCGGCAGCGACATCTTCGGCCCGGCGGCGAACTGGGAGGCGATCCTCTCGACCAACCTGATGGGCATCGTCCACGGCAGCCAGATCATCGTGCCGGGCATGATCGCCACGGGGCGGCCGGGCCTGGTGATCAACACCGGCTCCAAGCAGGGCATCACCACCCCGCCGGGCGACCCCGCCTACAACGTCGCCAAGGCGGGGGTGAAGGCCTTCACCGAGGCGCTGCAGCACCACCTCCGCGGGCTGGAGGGGTGCAAGGTGACGGCGCACCTCTTCGTGCCGGGCTTCGTCTTCACCGGTCTGACCGCCAAGGGGCGGACGGAGAAGCCGGAGGCGGCGTGGACGCCGGAGCAGACCGTGGCCTTCCTGCTGGAGAGCCTGGAGCGCGGCGACTTCTACATCCTGTGCCCGGACAACGACGTGCCCCGCGCCAAGGACGAGCGCCGCATCCTCTGGGCCGCCGGCGACATCGTCGAGAACCGGCCGCCGCTGTCGCGCTGGCACCCGGACTACGCCGCCGCGTTCGAGGCCTTTTCCAAGGGCGGCTGAAGCTCGGCCAGCGGCACCTGGCGGGGGTGCGGGCGCGTGGCGAGCTGGGCCTCGATCAGCGCCAGCGCCTCGGCCCCGCCGGAGTTGCGGACCTGCTCGAACGGCGTCCACGTCGCGGTGAAGTCGAGCGGGGCGAAGGTGTCGCGGTAGCGCCGCAGCTCGGCCGGCGTGAGCGGCACGCCGCGGACGAAGGCCTTGTGGGCGGAGATGGTGGTGGCGCGGCGGCGGTCGGCGGGGTCGAGCTCGAACTTCAGGGCGTCGCCGCAGAGCAGCAGTCGGCGCTCCGCGTCGTGCAGCACGGCGTGGCCGTCGAAATGCCCGGCGGTGCGGTGCAGGCTCACATCGGGGGCGATGTCGAGCCGGTCGTCCCAGGGCCAGGTCACCTGCAACGCCGCCGACCAGGCGAAGTCGGCGGCGGGCAGGGCCAGCTCCGGGTCGAAGCGCTCCTGCAGCTGCCACAACGCCCCGTAGCTGTGGGGATGCGAGGCCGAGAGGACGTCGATGCCGCCGAGGCTCTCGATGTGGTCGAGCGCCGCCGCGCTGAACACGCTGGCCCCCTCGAAGAAGACGTTGCGGCCGCCGGCCGCGCGCAGGAGGTAGCCGTTGGGCCCGATGCCGTCCACCGGCGCGTTCCAGAAGCGCCAGGCGCCGGGCTCCAGCTCCTCCCAGTGCGTCGGCCAGGCCGCCTGCGCCGCCGCGGCGGCGAGGAAGCGCCAGCCGTCGCCGGGCACGACGTGGCGGGCATCGAGGCACATCGGGCACGAGGCCGGCGCCTCGAAGTGGCGCTGCCAGAAGCCGCAATTGGTGCAGACGTGGGCCGGCAGGCGCAGCGCTTCGAGGAAGGGGGACAGGCCTGGGCACATGGGGGACGCGACACCTTCGTGAGAGCCTCGACATAGGCCGCGGCGTCCGCTGCCGGCCACGGGCGGATCGCCTCACCCGATTGTTGACTTGCCCCCGCCGCCCATCCTACATCCCGCCTCCAGGCGACGGCGCCAAGCGCGACGCTCGGCGGAGTAGCTCAGCTGGCTAGAGCAGGGGAATCATAATCCCCGTGTCGGGGGTTCGAGTCCCTCCTCCGCTACCACTAATCCCCCCGACTGCTTACGCAAAAGCAGGTCTGGCAGGCCAGTCACGGCTGCCAATCGGCCTTTAATTTCGATGACGGCTCTCGCACCCGTCTTGGGCGGGTATACAACGACGCATTCGACCAGTTCTCGAAGAACCCGACCTGCTTCACCGTCTCCGCGCGCCATGTTGTGCTCCACAAGCGCACGAAGCTCCTCAACCCCCTCCAAATGGCGCTTGAGAGCAGCAGGGTGGAGTTCGATAATTCCGAGCGAACTAGCGTTGAGGGCGTCGAGCTGCGCTTTGAGCTTCGCTTCTTCGATACGGGCCTCCTTACTAGCGCGATCGATCCTGTCGGTGTCCCCAACCCCTCGGATAAGAAGATCGGTCATTCGGTCGAGGTCGCGCCCCATTTCAGCCAACCGACGCTCCAAGCGTGCCCGCTCGTTAACTGCATCGGCGGCAAGGCGCCGTCGCTCCTGCTGGTAGGCTCGCAGGAACGCCTCAATGTGATCAGGCTGCCGGAGTTCGCGGGAAAGCATATCGAGGACGAGCGCCTCAATGGCGTCAAGGTAGTGAGTACGAGGGTCTGGGCATGTTTGACTCTCTTTGTGACGAGAGCAACGGATACGATCGCGGCCGGATTTATCCTTTCCTGCGGTAGACATTCCGCCTCCGCAACAACCGCACTTCAGAAGACCCGAGAGAAGGCGCTTCGGTTTTCGCGCTTGTGACGAATGTGCTCGGCTTTTCTCACTTTTCAGTCGATTGGCCCGTTCGAACACATCCTCGCTGATAATTGCAGAGTGATGCCCTTCTTCGATGAGCCATTCTTCACGAAGGTTTGGACGCGAGATGCGTTTTCCAGTCCTCGGGTCTCTCAACATTCGAACCCGGTTCCAAGCAACTTGGCCCACATAAGCCGAATTCTGAATTATGCCGTTGGCACGCTGTGCTGATCCGTTGATGGTAGAAGCATTCCAAGCGTTTCCGCGTGGCGGCAATACCTTCCGATTATTAAGATCGTGGGCAATTTGGCGAGGCGTTGAACCCGCCAGATACCTTTGGAAAATCTAGCGAACAACTTCAGCTTCGTGCTCTATAATCTTCCGCTCTCCAGGTTTTCCGGGTACAGGCTCGTAACCGTACGCGCGTCCGCCGGGATTAAGGCCTTGACGCACCACGCCCGTCATTCCGCGACGAACCTTTTGCGCGCCGTCAAGCCTGTAGAGTTCGCCGACAAGACCCCGAAGACCAACTTGCACGGTGTCGGCAGGTTGACCACCATCATTGACGCCGATCAGGTCGATGCCATGGAATGTGAGGTCTCGATAGATTTGTGGCAGGTCGGCCTGACTACGACTTATTCGATCAAGAGCCTCGACTATCACAACATCAAAAGCGTGCTCCTCAGCAGCCCTCATCATTTTCGCAAGGCCGGGTCGTCCGAACATTGTCGCGCCTGAACATGCACGGTCCTCGAAAGTAGCGACTGTTGTATATCCCTGACGCGAGACAAAATCCCGACAATGCTGAAATTGGTCTTCAATCGATCTATCATTCTGGAGGTCCGTGCTGTAGCGGGCGTAAATGGCTGCTCGCTTCACGACACTCTCCCTCGTTCGGTCAACGTTTCTGTAAGAGCGGAAAGCGCTCGCGCGTGATCTTCCATTGCGGCTTGGCATGCTAACGCTCGCACAAAGCTTAGCAAGACTTCATTTACATGATCATTGGCAACGGTCGGGCTGAGGCCGTTGCTTAATGCCGGATACACTCCGGCAGCAGATTGCGTCTCCAAAAGAAATATCCATTTGCACCGGAGCAACTTTCCGGGGTCGAGCCAATCTCGACGAAAGCACCTTACCCTGACAGCTCATCAGCGCGCCAATTCAAAATTGAAAGCCGATCAGGCGTTGCATGCCCCTGCGCTGCTGCGACTGCTATTCCTTGCAATTTGCATACTTGGGCTGCCGGTGGTCGCACTTCCCTTGTTGCAAACAGTATCGCATCGCTTTAGAAGACGAAGCGTGCGTAATATCAATTTCGTGCTCAATAAACTTGGGAGCGGCCTAAAGATCATTGTCGGTGATGGCGTTCCGACCACACTATCGCATCGCCGCTGCTTTCCAGCGCAACCGTGCACGAGTATCGCTGATCGTGCCTCCGAGCCGGACGATGGTTCATTTCGCTTTCACTCCAGGATATTATCCGGTCAGGTCTTTGTGACAGCGTTTACGTCGCCCTA
>CAZZWW010000243.1:0-5024 GCA_964657815.1 Vulcanimicrobiota bacterium
CCGATCTCGCTTCCTCGGTTCGAGCCCATGTCCCTCGCCAAACCCGGCCGCCGGCCGGGCAATCCGCGCTTCTCCTCCGGGCCCTGCGCCAAGCGCCCGGGCTGGACGCCCGCCGCGCTCGCCGACGTGCTGGCCGGGCGCTCGCACCGTTCCGCCGCCGGCAAGATGCGGCTGAAGCAGGCGATCGATCTCACCCGCGAGGTCCTGGAGGTTCCGGCCTCGCACCGCATCGCCATCGTGCCGGCCTCCGACACCGGCGCCGTCGAGATGGCGATGTGGTCGCTGCTCGGCCCGCGCCCGGTCACGGTGCTGGCCTGGGAGGCCTTCGGCAAGGAATGGGTCACCGACGCCTCCGAGGAGCTGCCGCTCGAGGGGGCCCGCACCGTGGTCGCGCCCTACGGCGCCCTGCCCGACCTGTCCTCCATCGATTTTTCCGGCGATCTCGTCTTCACCTGGAACGGCACCGCCGCCGGGGTGCGCGTGCCCTCGGGCGCGTTCATCCCTGCCGACCGCGGCGGCCTGACGATCTGCGACGCCACCTCGGCGGCCTTCGCCATGCCGCTGCCCTGGGACAAGCTCGACGTCGTCACCTTCTCCTGGCAAAAGGTGATGGGCGGCGAGGCGGCCCACGGCATGCTCATCCTCGGGCCGCGCGCGGTGGAGCGGCTGGAGAGCTACCAGCCGGCCTGGCCGCTGCCCAAGATCTTCCGCATGACCAAGGGCGGCAAGCTGATCGAGAGCCTGTTCGAGGGTGAGACGATCAACACGCCCTCCATGCTCTGCCTCGAGGACTATCTCGATACGCTCTCGTGGGCGAAGCGCATCGGCGGCCTGCCGGCGCTGCACGCCCGTGTCGCCGCCAACGCCGCCGCGCTCGACCGTTGGGTCGCGCGCACGCCCTGGATCGACTATCTCGCCGCCGATCCCGCGACGCGCTCGCCCACGGGCGTGTGCCTCAGGATCGTCGATCGCGACATCGCCTCGCGCGGCGAGTCCGAGCAGCGCGCCTTCGCCCACGCGCTGGTCGACAGGCTCGAGGTGGAAGGCGCCGGCTTCGACTTCGGCGGCTACCGCGACGCGCCGCCGGGCCTCAGGGTCTGGTGCGGCGCCACCGTCGAGACCGCCGACGTGGAGGTGCTGACCGAGTGGCTCGACTGGGGCTTCGCCGCGCTACGGGCGCCACGCGCGCAGGCGGCGTGACCCCCGCCGCCGAGCGCCGGCTGCTGCAGGTGGCCATCGCGCTCGGCGGCTTCGTGCCGGTCGGCGCCGGGCTGCAGGGCGCGCTGCTCGGCGCGGGCATGACCGGAGAGAGCGCCCCTGACATTTCGCTCGACAGCCACGTGCGCTATCTCTCCGGGCTGCTGCTCGGCATCGGCCTCGCCTATTGGGAGGCGATCCCCACCATCGAGAAGCGCACCGGCCGCATGCGCATGCTCACCGCCTTCGTCGCACTGGGCGGGCTGATGCGGCTGCTCGGCATCCTGCTCGTCGGGGTGCCGGCCGGCTCGATGCTCTTCGGGCTCTGCATGGAACTGGTCGTGACGCCGCTGCTCTGCCTATGGCAGGGGCGCGTCGCGCGCCGCTGCGCCGCCCTCGAGCGCCTGCCGGGCTGAGCGTCCGGGAAAACGTCGAGGCACGATCGAGCGCCCCTTCGGCCATTCCGCGAGCGCGATGCCGGCGAGGCCCAGCGCCACCGCCACCGCATGCGCCGGCAGGAAGGTCTCGCCCAGCACCACCACCGCCGAGAGCGCGCCGAAGATCGGGATGAGGTTGGCGAACAGCCCGGCGCGGGCCGGCCCGATCAGGTCGACGCCGCGCATGTAGCAGAGCTGCCCGGCGAAGGACGGGGCGAAGGCGATGAAGAGCGTGATCAGCCAGCCCTCGCGGCTCGGCCAGTAGGCGTTGCCGCTGACGATCTCCCAGCCGGCGATCGGCAGCGACCAGAGCAGCGCGGCGAAGGCCATGCCGGCGAAGAACACGAGCGGCGTGCCGGGCGGCCGGACCCGCAGCCCCAAGGTGTAGAGCGCGTAGAACAGGCAGGCGACCAGCACCATCACGTCGCCGCGGTCGAAGGCGAGGCTGGACAGCCGGCCGAGATCGCCCTTGGCGGCGACGAGGAGCACGCCGGCGAAGGTCAGCACCATGCCGGCGACCTGGACGCCGCGGACCGGCAGGCGGAACGCCACCGCCGCGCCGACCAGCACCAGCGCGGGGATGGCGCTCTGCAGCAGGGTCAGGTTGACGCCCGACGTATGATACGCGGCGACGTAGAACAGCGCGTTGAAGCCGGAATAGCCGAGCAGGCCCATCCAGCCCAAGGTGAACCAGTGGGTCCGCACCAGCTGGCGCAGCTCGCGCCACTGCTCCCGCTCGAGGATGACGGCCAGGCACGCGCAGACGATGGCCCAGCGCAGGAACACCAGGACGAGCGGCGGCACCTGGCCGGTCGCGAGCCGCGCCGCGGCGCCGTTGGCGCCGGCGACGATGGTCATGAAGCCGAGCACGAGCCAGGCGCGCGACCAGAACGAGCGCCACAGCGCGGTGAGGGGCATCGTGATGATCGGTCCTTGTGCGTCCGCCGCGACGGAGGTTTGGCGGCGGACGTCCATGATAGTGGGAGGGGTCTACCTACGGCCACTCAGCGCGAAGTGGAACCGCTGTCCCGAAAGGCGCAGTGCAACGGCAACGGAGCCTTAGTGTTTACCTGCCTTTATCGAGAACGGTCTCATAGCTTCTCAAGCCTATGCCAAGCGAACATGACATCGTCGCCATCGTGACCGTGATCGCGGTCGCTTCGCTTCTGAAGTTCGTCTTCAGAAACCTCGATCGCCGCGACCAGCCGGCAGACGACCTGGATTTGAGCCTCCATCGCTTGAAGAACGGCCGCATGTCGCGAGGCGAATGCATCTATTGCGCGGCTGAGCTTCCTCCTGGGTTCCGTGCGGTCACGCTCACGTCTTCCGTCTGCGCAGCTTGCGCGGCCGCGAGTTCGGCTTAATTCAATCGATCTTGGCGACAAGCTTGCCACGAGAACTGTTGCCATGAGCCTTCTGCGAATCTTTCTCGTCCTCGTCGGCCTTACGACCTTGCCTGCAATCGAGGCTTTTTGTGCCGACACAGGATCGGCAGCCAGGGCGGCTGTCCCGCAGGCGCCGGCGGCTGGTCCGGGCGCAGCGGCGCCGGGCACGGCCTCGACGAAGGGGGTCGGCCACATGTTTTGCCTTTATCTCGTCTTGGCCACCATGAAAGAGAACCTCGACGTCTGTTATCATGGACAATATAGCGATTTGCAGCGGCTGATCGACAAATGGTTGCCTGTCATGAATCAATACGTGAAACAAAACAGCGTCACCATGGAAGATCGGAAATTCGCCGAAGAAATGGCTGTGCACATGAAGACATACCTGAAAAGTCTGGATGCCAAACAATGCCGAATGTCGAAAGAATTCGTCGACCATCTTTCGCAGGACTCAACGTTGGACGTGGAGATCCAAAGCGAGCTCGACAAATCCGACGTGCCGGGAAAAAATACGGCTGCTTGTGAGCGGCAGCCGTCCGGACCAGGCAGAGGCTGAGCCGCTCAACCCTCCCGGCCCCGCGCGCCCAGCGTCACGGTCCACAGCGCGCGCACGGCGATGGCCTGCGCCAGGCGCGGCTCGCGGCGGGCGCGGCCGACGGCGTCGCCGAGCGCCGTGACGGCCTTGCCCAGGCGCGCGGCGTCCCAGGTTCGCAGCTGCCGCTCGGCGGCGGCGCGGCGCGAGCCGTAGAAGCCGTCGTTGCCGCCGCCGCCGGCGTCCATCGCCACGCGCGCCTTGTGCAGCGCCGTGGCATGGCGCAGCGCGGCGCCGAGCAGCTGGTTGACGTCGCCGTTCTCGCCGAAGGCCCGCTCGGTGGTTGTCTCGATCGCCGGGAAGGCCCCGGCGAAGGCGCCGTCGACGGCGTGGTCGAGAACCAACGCCGAGGCATCGGCCACGATCGCCTCGACGTGGGCAATTGTCACCCGGCCGTCGCCGTGGGCGTAGGTCGCGAGCTTGTCGAGCTCCGAGCGGCTGGTCAGGCGGTCCTGCCCGAGCAGGGTCAGGAGCAGCTCCTTGGCCTCGGGCTCGACGCTCAGGCCGGATGCCGCCAGCTCGCTGTCGATCAGCTGCGCCATCTCGCGCGGCCCGTCGGGATGGCACTCGATCGCCGCGGCGGCGCGCTGCGCCTCGCAGAGCTTGCGCAGCAGGTGGTCGCGTTTCAGCGCGCCGGCCTCGACCGCGACGACGCAATCCTGCGGAGGCGCGCGCAGCAGCGTCTCGATCGCCGGCACGAGCGACTTGCCCGTCGCCTCGATCCCGATCGCCTTGCGGCCGCCGCCGAACATGGGGACGGCGTTGGCCTCGTCGGCGAGCTTGAGCGGGTCCGAGGCGACCTCGTCGCCGGACAGTCGAACTAGCTGGAACGCGTCCTTGGGATCGTCCACGGCGCGCACCAGCACGGTGCGCATGCGTTCCGCCACCAGCCCGGCATCGGTGCCGAAGACCAGGTAGAGGAACACGCCCGATGGGGGATGATTGATGAAGCGGTCGGCATCCGCCGACCTGACCGCGACCATGGAAACGCCTGCTGTCGATCCGGCGCCCGGCATCGCAGAGGCGGGGCGCGTCGGCAAGCGTCGGATCCATCCATGCGGAGCCCGCATGACAGGCGCGACACGGCGCCCCTGCAACCGAAACCGCGGGTACGGATTTATCCTGTCGATATGGACCGCGACCCGGCGCCCAGCCGTTGACGGCCTGTATAATTTGTAATGCCGCGCCCGCCTGCAACGGCCTTAAGATCGCGCCGGCACTCACGACAAGGATGAGTTGCACCGTCGATGCACCGCATGGCGGCGCGCCGAGCCTGCCGAAACGGAGGCTCAAGGAGAAGAACCAATGGCTGCTGCGCTACCGATGATCTCAGGCGAGAGTGGTCTCTCTCGCTATCTCAACGAAATCCGCAAGTTCCCGATGCTCCAGCCGGAGCAGGAGTACATGCTCGCC
>CAZZWW010000244.1:0-5012 GCA_964657815.1 Vulcanimicrobiota bacterium
CGCCCGCGGCCACACCTGGCGCGGCGACGCCGCCGCGCGCGGAATCGCGGCGCTTCGTGTCGCGCGCCGCGCTCGGCGTGGCCGCCGTGCTGCTGCTTGCCCTTGTCGCCTCGGCGGTGCTGGCAGCGAGTGCCGCAGGAGACCGGGACATCGCGACGCAGAAGCTCGCCAAGGCGCGCCGACTGCTGCGCAGCGCATCGTTCGGCAACGTCGGCGGCCGCGAGCAGGCGATGCTGGAGGCCAAGCAGCCGGCACGCTCCACCGTGGTGCTCATCGACACGCTGTCGACCAGCATCCCGGCCGACACCTACCTCAAGGAGCTGGAGATCCACCCCGACAAGGTGCGCCTCGTCGGGTCCTCGGGCAACGCGCCGGCGCTGATCGGCAAGCTGGAGGCTGCCGGCCTCAACAACGTGCGCTTCACCTCGACCATCGCCCGCGACCGCGCCGGGCGCGACGATTTCGAGCTCGGCGCCGACCGTCCGCAGCTCAAGGCGGAGGATGCACCGTGAAGGCGGTCGACCGCGCCCAGCTCTGGCGTTTCGGCGCGGTGGCGCTGTTCTTCGGTCTGCCGCTGCTGCTGCTCGCGCTGGCCATCGGCAATCTCGCCGAAGCGTCGGCGTCGCGCGAGGTCGCCGCCAAGCAGGACGCCACCGCCGCGCAGATCGTCAAGGAGGTCGCGCGGCGGCAGGCCCATCGCCTGCAGCCGCAGGATACCACGCCGCTCTACCTCGCCGCGACGAGCCCGAGCCTTGCCCGCGCCGAGCTGCAGGAGCGCGCGGGACGCTTCGTCGAGGCGGCCGGCGGCCACCTTGAGGAGGCGCAGTTCACCGGCACGCCGGAGCAGGAGGCCGAGGGCACCGTCGCGATCCAGCTCAGCCTGACCATCGACAACAAGGGGCTGCGCGACCTGCTCTACGCGATCGAGACCGCGACGCCTCTGCTCGACGCGACCGACTTGAGCGCGAAGCCGATTGGTGCTCAAAACGCGATGGCCGCCGGACAGGCAGGCACCCTGCACATCGACCTGACCGTCCAGGGGCATTTCAGGAAGGGCACCGGATGACGCCGTCCCGCCTTCTGCCGCTGGCCGCGGTGATCCTGTCCACGACCGGGCTGCTTGCGGCGCAGGAGGCCATCCGCTCACCGAACCCGCTCGCCGCCCTCGACCCGGCCACGCTCAGGGCCTTCGTCGATCAGCCCTTGTTCGAGCCGTCGCGCCGGCCGCCTGTCGTAGCGCCGCCTTACGTTGACGTCGCGCCGCCGGTGCCCACCATCATCGAGCAGCCGCCCTCGCTCCGCCTTCTGGGTTTAGTCGAGAGCACACGGTCCATCTTCGCGGTGGTATACCGCAACGACACCGGCAAGACCGAGACACTGCGCCCGGGAGATCGCATCGGCAGCTGGGTGGTTCAGATCATGCCCGCCTCCCTGCGGGTGGTGCGCGGGGATCGTGCTTTCGACTACCCGCTCTTCAAAGGCGGCCCGTCACAGGGGCCGGCGGCGGTGCCGTTGCAGCCGCCTGCTTTCGTGATCCCGGCGTTCGCCGCACGCAACCCGGCGATGCCGGCGCGATGAGCCAGGCCGATTCGTCGTGTCGCCCGACACGAGCGTAAGGACATGGCGCCTGCAATGAATGGCCCGGACCGCCTGCCGCTGTGCGTGGCTTCGGTCCTCGAACACAACGCGAGCACCGATCGGTTCCCTAGGCCATCCCTCAGATCTGGAGCGGCCCGCTGGGCCGGCGTTTTCGGCATGTTGCTGGGCGGGCTCCAGTCGGGATCATTTCGACCTTTCGTCTGAATATTTGCTATGCCCGCGACGCTCTGGTGACCCACGTTGATCCTCTGTCGAAGCGTCCGGCCGTTTCCCGTGCGAGGTTTTCGATCTCGACACGCGTGGTCGTGATCTCGCCTTCGCGGAGTGGAGTGGGGTCTTCGGCTCGCGCGAGATAGGATCGGGATCGTAGGTCTCGGGACGGATGTAAAGCGAAGGGGGGGCCGACTTCCCGTAGTGAAAGCCGTAGCCGTCGTAGTAGGCGTCGGGATAGGCGCCGCGCACGATCCGATTACCACGATAAGGATCGAAGAACGGCGTGTAGGCCGAGCCGCCTCCGTTACCGGGATCGGCGTAATAGCGATAACCATCGCCAAGGCCAAAGCCGAGATCCTGGGCTCGTGACGGAGTGCCGAAGGCGCAAGCGGAAATCGCAGCTAGGAACACCGCCGCCGTGCAGCCTTTTGCGTAGGCCATTGATCCTCGTCCTCGTGAGCCGTTGCGCCGATTGGTCCCCATACCCTGGGCCAAATTCGGGAAAGTGCGAGGACAAGTCGCCTTTTCGCCGAAAGAAAAAGGCCGCCGGGCGGATGCCGCGGCGGCCTTCCTGATGTCGGACGCGTCGGATCAGAACGTGCGATGACCCGGCATCTTGCCGCTGCCCATGTGGTGCATCATGCGCTTGTGGCTCATGTGATGACCCATCATCTTCTTCTTGGACTTCTTCTTCATCATCATCTTGCCGCCGCCCATGGCGCCGGAGTCACCGGTGCCCATCTTGTTGCCGGCCTTGGCGGGAGCCTCGGTCGGGGCGCCGTTGGTGGCGGTCGGGTTGGCCGGAGCCGGGTTGGCGGGCGTCGGGGTCTGCGGCGTGCCGGTCTGTGCGACGGAAAGCGACGTGCCCCCGATGATGGCGGCGAACGAAAGCGCGGCGATGGTGCTGATCTTCATGGTGTCTCCGGGGGATAAGGGTCGGTAGTCGTCCCGCGGCACAACACGCCAAGACAAGGCTCGTTCAATCGTCCGCAACTGTTTTTTGCACCGCAGCGTCTGAACGCGAGCCGAATGGGTCCTTCATCAAAACAAAGGTTAGCGCGGCGCCAGCACCATCACCATCTGCCGCCCTTCCATCGAGGGCTCGGCCTCGACCTTGGCGAAGGTCAGGGTCTCGGACTTGACGCGCTCGAGAAGGCGGAAGCCGATGTCCTGGTGCGCCATCTCGCGGCCGCGAAAGCGGAGGGTCACCTTGACCTTGTCGCCGTCCTCGAAGAACCGCTTCACGGCCTTCATCTTGGTGTCGTAGTCGTGGTCGTCGATTCCGGGCCGGAGCTTGATCTCCTTCAGCTCGACGGTCTTCTGGCGCTTGCGCGCCTCGGCGGCCTTCTTCTGCTCGGCGAAGCGATGGCGGCCGTAATCGAGGATCTTGCAGACCGGCGGATTGGCGTTGGGCACGATCTCGACCAGGTCGAGGCCGGCATCCTCGGCGATCTGCAACGCAGCGGCGATTTCCGTGACGCCGCGGTTCTGCCCCTCGGCATCGATCAGCTGCACTTCCCTGACACGTATCTCCCGGTTGGTGCGCGGCCCGTCTTTTTGCGGAACCGGCGGGGCTTTCATAGGACGACGAATGGTGTTCTCCTGGAATGATTGAACGATCTGCTCGGCGGATGACCGTGCCGACGGCGGACCAAACGAAAAGATCGTTTGCCGGGCGGGTAAAGTCAATGAAGACGAGGGGTCTATGCGGCGCTTCCGATAGGATCGGGCGCGCTGTTGGCCTCGGAGCCGCGTATCCGGCGGGTCAGCCGGCGGCGTGGCGCTCGAGCAGGGTGGCGTAGGCTTCGAGCGTCTCGTCGGCCATGCGCGCGATCGAGAAGCGCTCTTCCGCCTGACGTCTCGCGCGCAGGCCGAGCGCGTCGCGACCCGACGCGCCGAGCGCCAGTGCCTCGCCGAGCGCGTCGGCGAGCAGCGCGGGGTCGCTCGGCGAGATGCGCCAGCCGGTGCGCCGTGCCGGCTCGACGTCGGGTGGCGCCAGCACCGTCTCCGGCAGCGCGCCGAGGTCCGAGACCACCACCGGTGTCCCGACCGCCTGGGCTTCCACGGCGACGCGGCCGAAGCTTTCGGCCTCGATCGAGGGCACCACGACCGCACTCGCCGCCAGCAGCGCCGCCGGCATGTCCGGGCAGCGGGCCACCCTGTGGACTCGCGTGCCGAGCCCGGCAGCCTTGACCGCCACGTCGAGCTCGCGGTCGAAGCCGCTCCGGCTCTCGCCGATGAAGACGAGCTTCAGGTCGGGGGTGCCGCGCTCGACGAGCAGGCGCACCGCCTCGATCAGCACCTTGTGGCCCTTCCACACGCTGCCGCGGGCGACGAGCAGCAGGATGCGCTCCTCGGGCGCCACTGCCCAGGCGCGGCGCAAAGCCTGCACGCGTCCGGCCCCGATCGCCGCGGCGGCGTAGGGCTTGAGGTCGACGCCCGGCCGGATGAGGATGATGTGGCCGGCCGCCACGGGATAGAGCGATGAGATCGTCGCCGCCGCGAACTTGGAGCCGGCGATCACGGTGTCGCCCCTCGCCATCACCGAATTGTAGCGCTGCCGCAGCACGGACTGCCCGGGCACGAGCGCCGTGAGGCTCGTCGCCAGCGGCACCTTGGCCGAGCGCGTGGCGGCGTAGCTCATCCAGCCGGCCGGACGCGAGCGGGCGTGGACCAGCTCGACCTGCTCCTGCGCGAGCAGGCGTCGCAGCCGCCGCGTGGCCAGCGCCATGGCGAAAGGGTTCTTGGTGGCGCAGGGGAACTCGAGCCACACGCCGCCCTTGGCCTGGAGATCGCTGACCAGGCGGCCGGGCGGCGCGGCGACGAGCGGACGGGCCCCGACGTCGGCGAGCGCCGCCGCCACGTCGATCGCCGGGCGGTCGAGATCGGGATCGGAGAGCGAAGAGACCATCTGGAGGATCGTGCGGCCCGCCAGACGATGCGCGCCGCGCCGATGCAGGGAGAAGCCGTAATCCTGGTCGGTCATGGCACCGATGCGCTAAAGGGAGTCGGCAGGCTGGGAGGGCGGCATCGCGCCGATGAAAGAGGTTAGCGCATCAGGGTTAACGCCGCCCGAACAGGACGCGCCTTCGTTCGTCGCGGTCGGTGCCGAGCGGCGGCGCATCGCGGTCCGTCGCCGCGGCGGCACCGGACCGGTCGTGGTCTGGCTCGGCGGCTTCCGCTCGGACATGCGCGCCACC
>CAZZWW010000245.1:0-5011 GCA_964657815.1 Vulcanimicrobiota bacterium
TCGCCGTGGCGTCGCGCAGGCGCTCGGCGACCGCCCGTTTGGGTTCCAAGAAGTAGAAGGCGTCGTGGCAGAGCACCAGCCCGTGCCGTCGTCCGGCGACCGGCCAGGGCGAGCCGGCATCGAAGCAGATGAGTTCGACGTCGGGGCCGACGACCCAGTGCCGGGCCAGCCACAGCTTGGCGAAGACGACGTCGCCGCCGGTGCAGGGCACGCCGCGGCGCGTCAGCTCGCGGAGGTAGGGGCCGGTGCCGCAGGCGAGCTCGAACACGCGGTCGGGCTCGGCCCAATGCGCCTCGAGCAGGGCGAGGCCGGCGAGATAGGTCGGGTCGCTCCAGCGGTGGGCGAGGTAGTCGCCGACGCGGCCGAAGCCGAGATGGTCCATCGCATCGCGGAACGTCAGGGTCTCGCGCTCGCGCACCAGCGTCGCGATTCGCTCGGCGTCGGCCGATGGCCCGCCCCACCAGTCGTCCTGCTCCACGAGCAGCAAGGCGAGGGCGGCGTCGGGCTCGCCGGCATCGAGGTATGCCAGCGCTTCGACGACGAGGGGCTCGCGCCCGGTGCGGAGGAAGGCGATGTCGTCGATCACCGGCCAGCGCTCGCCCACAGCCGCGAGCGAGTGCGGCGTGTCCGACGCGAGAGACCGGCCGGAGAGCGGCGAGCGCAGCGCCTCTTTCACGGTAGCCCCATCTCCGCCAGAACGCGCTCGTGGAACGCCTTGACCGGGCCGTCGTGCACCAGCGCCCAGTCGTCGAGCAGCATCGGCATCGTCACCGCGGCGACGCGCAGGTGCTGCGCCATCTGGTTGACCCGGTCGATCACGTCGGCGGCGTGGAAGGCGCGGCCTTCCGGCGTCTCCGCCTCGGGAAGGATGCAGCGCGCCTCGACGATGTCGTCGCGCAATTCCGGCGGCAGCTCGTCGAGGGCGCGCTGCGTGGCGGCGGCGCAGACCGGGGCGAGATGGTCCTCGAGCAGCATCTCGCCGGTGAATCCGCTGTCGGGCATCGAAGCATTGTGGAGGTGGTGGGACAGGCCGGCGAGAAAGACGGTGGTCGCGTCGGCGCCGTAGCGCGGCGACAGCAGCGCGCCGAAGATTGCCACCGCCCAGCAATGTTCGGCGTGATTCTCCGGCGGCTCGAGCAGGATGCGCGGCTTGCCGGGGCAGGTCGCGCCGGCACGCGGCTGCTCGCAAAGGGCGGCGACGAAAGGCGGCACCAGGCCTGCCGGCAGTTCCTTGCCCAGCGAGATGCGCAGGGTGGCGGCCTGCGCCAGATCGAGATCCGAAGCGACGGCGTCGAAGGCGCGCTGCAAAACCGCCATCGACGCATCGTCGCCGAGGCCGAGCTCGCGCAGCTTGTCGGCATCCAGGTCGCCGAGACGGGCTGCGGCGAGGGCTGCGGCCACGCTCGCCTCCATGACGTCATCCGCGTCCTCGCCGGCGCAGAGCGCCGCCCAGGCCGCGACGAAGCCGCGCTCGGCCACGGAACCATGGCGGCCGGCCGAGCGCGTACGCTTCAGGTCGCCCAGTTCGCCGAGAAGCTCGCGCAGCCGGGTCGGCGCGGCGCCGTCCGGCACCGCGAGCGATCCAGTCACGCGGCGCTGTCCGCCAGGTCGCCGACGCCGAGCCAGTCGAACAGCGCGTCCTGCTGCGCGTGGAAGGCGTGCTCGGGCAGGTGACCGTTGCCGGTCATCGGCGCCTTGAAGAAGACGCCGAGCTGCTCCTGCACGCCGCCCTGGCCGCGGCGGTCGGCGAGACCGAGGCAGCGGGCGATCTCGATCGCCAGCGGCGCCGCCAGGATCGAGTCCTTGCAGAGGAAGTTGATCTTGATCTGCATGCGCTGGCCCATGAAGCCGGAGATGTCGATGTTGTCCCAGGCCTCCTTGTCGTCGCCGCGCGGACGGTAGTAGCGGATGTCGATGATGTGGTCCTCGACGGGATAGCCGAGCATCTGGTCGAGCACGCTCTTCTTGGTGCCGAGCTTGGACTTCAGCGAGGCCGGATCGTCGAGCGCGAGGCCGTCGCGGTTGCCGAGGATGTTGGTGGAGAACCAGCCGTCGACGTGCAGGGCGCGCTGGCGCAGCGCCGGCGCGATCACCGTCTTCATGAAGGTCTGGCCGGTCTTGCCGTCCTTGCCGGCGACGGCGACGTTGCGGTCGCGGGCGAACTGCACCAGCGGCTTGGCGTCGGCGGCAACCGAGGGTGTGAAGTTGGCGTAGGGGTTGCCGCTGCGGATCGCGGCATAGGCGTAGAGCATCGCCGGCCCGATCACGGGATCCGACTCGTCGAGCGCCTTCTCGAAGGCGGCGAGATCCTGCAGGGCCGGGGCGTCGAGGTCAGGATAACGCTCGGTCGAGGCGAGATTGACCATGATGACCCGGTCGACGCCGCTGTCCCGCTTGAAGCGCTCCATGTCGTCGCTGATGCGCTCCACCGCCTCGCGGTGGCTCTTCACGATGATCTTGTTCTCGCCGTCGACGTTCTTGCAGAAGCTCGACGAGCCGACCGCAGCCATCGGCCGGATGCCATTGAGCGCCGCGCCGGCGCTGCGCGACTGCTCGCCGTCGAGCACGCCATGCTTCTCGGCCGCCGCGCCGAGATCGTCGCCGTTGACGTCCCAGCCGGTGAAGACGATGTCGCGGTAATCGGCAAGACCGGATACGGCGAGGTCCGCGAGCGGAAGGCCGGCACGATCGTTGCGGCCGGCCTTGATGAGTTCGATGCCGGCGATTGCCGTGGTCGCGACCGCACCGCCGAGTCCGACGACCGCGACGCCGAGCTTCTCGCGACGATCACCCGGGTTTGTTCGAGTGTCTGCAGCTGCTCGCATCGACGATTTCCTCCAAAAGCGGCGGACCGTCTAACATCGCAGCCGCTTCAGCGACGCTGCGGCAAAAGACACCTGCGGCAAAATTTCACTGGAACATCGAGCGTATCAGCGAAGCGCAGTCACACTCCTAATAAATGATAGCCCCTCGGCGACTGAACCAAAGTTTGCGCTCGCGACAGTGTTTCGAGATAAGCTGAGCACCACGCCAAGACGGACGACAATGACAAAGACGATACCGCAGCAGACAATAAGACTGGCGATCGTCGGTATCGGCAATTGTGCGTCGTCTCTCGTGCAAGGCCTGAACTTCTACGCCGATGCCGATCCCCACGAGACCGTGCCGGGCCTTATGCACCCCGTTCTCGGGGGCTACGCGATCCGCGACATCGAGGTCGTCGCCGCCTTCGACGTCAACGCGACCAAGGTGGGCCGCGACGTCGCCGACGCCGTCTTCGCCGAGCCCAACAACACGATGCGTTTCTCGAAGGTGGCGCGCACAAACGTGACGGTCTCGCGCGGGCCGACCCTCGACGGCCTCGGCCGCTACCTCCGCGACGAGATCGTCGAGGCAGAGCGGGCGCCCTGCGATGTCGCGGCCGAACTGCGCCAGGCCGGCGCCGAGGTGTTGGTGTCCTTCCTGCCGGTGGGTTCGCAGATGGCGGGCGAGCACTATGCCGAGGCCGCGATGGCGGCCGGCTGCGGCTTCGTGAACTGCATGCCGGTTTTCCTCGCCTCGCGACCGGACTGGGAAGCGCGCTTCCGCGCCGCCGGCGTGCCGATCATCGGCGACGACATCAAGAGCCAGGTCGGCGCCACCATCGTGCACCGTGCGCTGGCCAACCTCTTCGAGGAGCGCGGCGTGCGGCTCGACCGTACCTTCCAGCTGAACTTCGGCGGCAACACCGACTTCAAGAACATGCTCGAGCGCGAGCGCCTGATCTCGAAGAAGATCTCCAAGACGCAATCGGTGATGAGCCAGATGGCGACGCCGCTGGCGCCCGAGAACGTGCACGTCGGTCCCAGCGACTATGTGGAATGGTTGAGCGACCGCAAGTGGGCCTATATCCGGCTCGAGGGCACCGGGTTCGGCGACACGCCGCTGGCGATCGAGATGAAGCTCGAGGTTTGGGATTCTCCCAATTCCGCCGGCGTGGTCATCGACGCGATCCGCTGCGTCAAGCTCGGGCTCGATCGTGGGCTCTCCGGCGCTCTGGTGGAGCCGTCGAGCTACTTCATGAAATCGCCGCCGCGCCAGTTCACCGATGCCGAGGCGCGCGTGCTCACCGAGCGCTTCATCGCCGGTGGAGCGGTGCTGGATGCCGAAGCGGTGGTCCGGGCCGCGCAGTGACGACCGACGAGATCCGCCGCCGCGTCGAGGCGCTCGGCCCCTGGTTCCACAACATGGACGTCGGCGGGGTGCGCACCGCGCCCGACCATTTCCTGTTCGACTATCCCAACGTCAAGTTCCAGCGCTTCGCCGGCGCGCTGCCGGCCGACCTCGCCGGCAAGAGCGTGCTCGACATCGGCTGCAACGGCGGCTTCTACGCGATGGAGATGAAGCGGCGCGGGGCCGCCCGGGTGCTGGGGGTCGATTCCGACGAGCGCTACCTGGCGCAGGCGCGCTTCGCCGCCGAGGTGGCGGAGCTCGACATCGACTTCGCCCGGCTCGACGTCTACGACGTCGGCTCACTCGGCGAGCGCTTCGACCTCGTGATCTTCATGGGCGTCTTCTACCACCTGCGCCACCCGCTGCTCGCGCTCGACCTGATCCGCGAACACGTCGCCGGCGACCTGCTCTTGTTCCAGTCGATGCTGCGCGGCTCGAAGGAAGTCATGGCCGTCGACGGCGACTACGACATCAAGCGCACCGCGCCCTTCGCCCGCGCCGGCTTCCCGCGCATGCACTTCATCGAGAAGCGCTATTCCAACGATCCCACCAACTGGTGGATTCCCAACCGAGCCGGGATCGAGGCGATGCTGCGGTCCGCGGGCTTCGCCATCCTCGATCGGCCCGAGGCCGAGGTCTACCTGTGCCGCGTGGCCGAGCGCCCCTACCCGGCGGGCGCCGTCTACCCCGCGCGCGGACCGCAAGGCCGGTGACGGTCGCAGACCTAGGGGGCCGGCTCGCCCGCGGCGAGCGCGTCGACGAGCCGGTTGCGCTGGTGGTGGCTCACCCGGACGACGAG
>CAZZWW010000246.1:0-1426 GCA_964657815.1 Vulcanimicrobiota bacterium
CACGGCGGCGCGATCGACTTCACGCAGCTGGCGCAGCGCTTCGCCACGCGCGGCGGCATCAATCAGCACCTCGTCGAGCAGTTACACGCCGTCGGCGCTTTCGACTTGTTGCCGGCGGCGCTCGACCAGGTCATCACGGAGAAGAACGCCGGGAAACTCCAGTGCCGCATCCTCGCCGAGGGCGCCAACGGTCCGACGACGCCGGATGCGGACCGGATCCTGGAACAGCGCGACGAGATCACGGTCATCCCCGACATCCTGTGCAACGCGGGCGGCGTGGTGGTGAGCTACTTCGAGTGGGTGCAGGACCTGCAGCAGTTCTTCTGGGAGGAGGACGAGGTCAACAGCAAGCTGCGGCAGGTGCTGGACAAGGCCTTCGACCGGACGTTCGCGCGGGTCGCGCGCGCGCGGCGGCCGCTGCACGGCCACGCCACCGACATCCGCCACGACGGCACCGGCCTCTTCGCCGGCCTGCCCGATCCGCTGCCGGTCGGGCGCTACCATTCCCTCATCGTCGAGCCGACGCCGGCGATGGACGCGGCGCTCAGCGTCGACGCCCGCTCCGCCGAGGGCGAAATCATGGCGCTGTCGCACCGCAGCCTGCCGATCTGGGGCGTGCAGTTCCACCCGGAATCGGTGCTGACCCCGTCGGGCCTCGCGTTGCTGCGCAACTTCCTCGTCCTGGCCCGCACCCACACGCATGCCCTGGCTTGACGCCGCCTGGCACCCGGCCGCCTGGGTCGACGGCCCGATCCCGTTCGACGCGAGCGATCGCGGCCTCCTGCTCGGCGACGGCGTCTTCGACACGTCGCTGGTGCTCGGCGGCCGCATGGTGTGGCGCGCGGCGCATCTATCGCGGCTCACCGCGCACGCCCGCGCGCTCGGCTTCGGCGTCGACCGCGCCCGACTGGAGGCGGCGGTCGACGGCGCGCTGGCGCGGCTGACGGGCGCCCATGGCGCCTTGCGCCTGACGCTCACGCGCGGTCCAGGTCCTCGCGGCCTCGCCCCGCCGGCCGAGCCGCACCCGACGATCCTCGCCACGCTCGCCCCGCTGCCCGGCACCCTCTTCGCGCCACTGGCGCTTCATCCCACCTCGATCCGCCGCAACGAGACCTCGCCCTTGTCGCGCGCGAAAAGCCTCGGCTACGGCGATGCCGTCCTGGCCGCAGCCGAGGCCCGTGCCGCCGGCCGCGACGACGCCCTGTTCCTGAACGAGGCCGGCCGGGTCGCCTGCGCCGGGACCGCGAACGTGTTCGCCGTCTTCGGCCGCGAACTGGTGACGCCACCGCTCGCCGACGGCGTGCTTGACGGAATCACGCGGGCGGTGCTGCTCGCGGCGGCTCCGAGCCTCGGGCTGGCAGCGACGGAGCGCTCGCTTCGGCCGTCCGATCTCGACGGCGCCGACGCGATCCTCTGTACCAGCAGT
>CAZZWW010000246.1:1436-5009 GCA_964657815.1 Vulcanimicrobiota bacterium
ACGACCGGGCGACCCGCACGCCTCGGCCCTGAGAGACGCGGTCGCGGAGGCCGTGATCGCCGACTCAGGCTTCGATCCCCGTTCGCCCGCCGCACCATGACGCCTTCCTCCACGCGATCGTCATAGCGGCCCGTCGAGATCGGCGTTCGGCAGGCCCTCCTGCATGCCGCCGGGCCCCCGGCCGCCATCGCGCCGCCTTGACGACGCGGCGGCATCAATGCGTCTTGCCGGGCTCGCCCTGGTCGGGCGCATCGTAGCTCGACGCGGCTTCGGCGACACGATTGAAAAGGCGCTGATCGTCCGGGCTCATCTCGGCCACGCGCGCTGCGACATAGGCGGCGATCGCGAGCGGGTCGTTGCCACAGGCCTGGGCGGCTTCGCGGAAGACGCGCTCCACCAATTGCTCGGCTTCGCGCATTCGTCTCTCCGTTCAACATCCGTGAACAACGGTGCCATTTTTGGACGGCTACTCGCAGCCATCGCCGCGCCTGAAACTAACCTAGGCGCTTTAAGCAACGCTGGCGATGTTACGGAAAAGTTGAACAATGCAACCGAAGGGTGTGGGGCATAACTCGCGACGGGCTCTTCGCGTCGAGCTGGTGAGCTCGCCCGGCCAGTGGATGCACGCGACGGCGATCCGCAGCATCTGCTTTCTCGAGGAGGACGAGGCCCGGGTCGATCTCGTGCTCGACGGCAACGACTACATGGCCACCCATGTCGTGGCCTACGACGGCGACGAGCCGGTAGGCACGGCGCGCATCCGATGGTTCAAGGATTTCGCCAAGATCGAGCGGACCTGCTTCCGCAAGGCGCACCGCAGCGTCCATAATTTGCGCGACTTCGGCGATTTCGTCTTCGCGCACATCGCCCGCAAGGGTTACGAAAAGGTCATTACGCATGCCGGCGCCAAATATGCCCGGCTGTGGAAGTCCCTGTTCGGCTTCAAGGACGCCGGCAAGGAGCCGGTCTCCTTCGAAGGACAGGAGCCGTTCTACGAGATTTGGAAGGATCTCGCGCCATCTCCGCGGCCGATCTCGCTCGACTCGAGCCCCGCGGTCCTGTTCCGCACGGAAGGGTGCTGGGACGAACCCGGCGCGTTCGAGCGGTGAGGGCCGACCGACGTTCAAGCGTCGCCGAACATCCTCCGCATGGCGGGCAGGGTTTCGGGAAGCGTGTTGATCGTCAGGTCGGGTCGAAACCATCGCGACCGGCCACCGAAGGTTTCGCAGAGCCAGTCGAACGCGAGGCCGACGGGTCGCGATTGCAGACGCTCGCTCAGCGCGACGCCGTACATCGGCACGCCGACCTGCAGATCGATGCCGGCATGCACGATGGCGAGATCGCGCATGGTGTAGCATCCGAGCAGGCCTATCCCGAGGCCCTCCTTGACCATCATGCCGTAGGCGAAGGGATTGTCGCAGTAGTGGGCGATACGCCCTGCCGCGCAGAGGTCCTGCCATTCTCGCCAGACCGTCGCCGCCGACTGGTAGATGTGGGACTGCAGAAAGACGTGTCCGCCAAGGGTCGCGCGCGTCGGCTTGCCGTGGCGTGCGAGGTAGTCGCGGGTGCAAACCGGCGCGAAATGGATCACCCCCAGCTTGCGGCATTCGTAGCTGGGATGATCCGTCGGCACGATCGTCAGCATCATGTCGGTTTGGCTGGCGCTCAGGTCGTCGAACGAGCTGATGCCACGCAGGTGCAGCTGGATCTTCGGGTAGCGCTCGGTGAAGGCGGGCATCGCAGGCGCGGCGAAGAACGCGGCCATGCCGTCGCTGATGCTCAGACGCACGATGCCTTCCGCATCCCTGTCGCGAGCCTTGAGGTCGCTGGCGATCGAGAACAGCGACTGGTCGAAGACGAGCAGCGCCTCGGCGAGCTCCTCGCCACGCTGTGTCAGCCGCACGCCCTGCTTGGTCGAAACGAAGAGCTGGGCGCCGATGACGTCCTGCAGGCGGCGCACCTTGCGCCCGATCGTCGGCTGGCTGAGCCCGAGGCGGTCGGCGGCTCGGTTGAACGACTTCGCGCGCGCGACCTCGGCGAAGATTCGCAGCTCGGCCCAATATTGGCCGCTGAGCAGGCCGGGCTCCTCCCGCGCGAGGGACGACAGGCTGAAACCGTTCATGGCCGCGACTCGCGCCCTTGGATCATCTCGGACGCTCGCGGCGGCGAGGCGTCGATCGGCATAGAAGGAGCAGAGACATGAGGATCGAGCAACTTCAGCATCGTGAGACGCTCCTCATCGAGCTTCTCCTCTCGAGCCTGGACACGCGGGAGACGGGGCGCGCGATCGGGTCCACCATGCTCACCTACCTCTCCAACCTCCTCGTCGAACAAACCCACAGGGAGCTTGAGGAGGTCAGGACCTCGATGCTGACGGTAGGGAACGGGCACGTCAACACGCGTATCGCCGACGCGTGAGCCGCGCTCGCGGCGGACGGCGGCAACCTGAGCCTTGGGCGGCACGTTGAGGCGTTTTCGACGGAGCCGTTGCATGCGAAGGACGCTCGTTGCCGTGACATTGCTGTCGACCCTGGGCACGAGCCAAGTCCGAGCGGAGCCGGCCGGACCGTCCGCCGGCGGCAAGGCCGAGGCGACCGGCCCGACGTCGGAGACCGCTGCCCTGCAGGCGACGACGGCCAAGTTCAACGCCTATGTCGCCTACATGAACCGCACGCTGCGCGCGATCGACTCGCTCGATCGCTACAAGAGCTGGGTCAACATGAAGACCGGACCGACGGGGCGGGAGCGCTACGTCTACGGGCTCTACAGCGTCTACGACGTCAGGAGCGAGCGGGCCGAGGCCGAGGCGGCGTTGACCGCCGCGCCGCTGCTGCCGGACCTCGACGACGCCATGCGCGTCTACATCGTCGCCAACGACAAGCTCTCGCCGATCCTCAACAAGGCCGACGGCTATTACAGCCGCGCGGACTACAAGCTCGACGGTTTCGCGCAGGCCAAGGTGTTCCACGCGGAGATCGTCGAGGCCGGCGGTGCCTTCCTCGCCGCCCGCGCCAACCTCGACGCGGTCATGACCAGGCAGAAGCTCCAGCTCGACATGATCCGCCTCGCCACGATCGAGAAGCGCGAGGGCCGCGACGCGCGCTGGCAGGTCGCCGACGTGATGATGCGGGCGAAACAGGCGCTCGACGCGCTGCAGAGCGGGCACGACGGCCAGGTCGACATGGCCGCCTTCGACGCCGACATGAGCGAACTGGGCACGGCGGTAAGGGCGTTCGACGACTATCGCGCCGATCATCCCGATGCCGCGACGGGTTTCGCGAGCTTCTCGGACGATTTCCTCGGGCACCTGCGCGCGATACAGGGCCGGCTGGCGCGGTCCCGCGGCAACCTGCGCCGAAGTGCCGGGTTCGACATGACCCTGATCCTGTCGGACTACAACTCGATGGTGACGATGTCGGAGATCTCGATGGAGGTCGACGGCAAGTAGCGGTCGCCGACAAAAAGACGCCGGCCACGAGGGCCGGCGTCTGCGTCAAAGAAAAGCGGGATCAGGTGGGCTGGTCCGCCGCCTTCTGCTCGCGCATCTGCTTGTTGTACATGTGGCGGCGGTAC
>CAZZWW010000247.1:0-2743 GCA_964657815.1 Vulcanimicrobiota bacterium
AGCAGCACCTTCTTGCCCTGCTGCGCCATCATGTAGGAGAGGTTGGCGAGCGTGAAGCTCTTGCCGATGCCGCCCTTGCCGTAGATCGCGATGATCTGCGTCTCTTTCTTCGTCGGCGCATCCTCGTCGAGCACCGGCACGGCGTCCGGCTCCAGCGCCGCCTCGGCGCGCAGCGCGTCCTTCATGCTGATGGGCGTGAACGCGTTCATGAATGTCTCCAGTCGAGCACCATCTTCAGGCAGGACGCGTCGCCGAAGGCCGTTTCGTAGGCCTCGGGCGCATCGCCGATGTCGGCGCGGTGGGTGACGAGATCGTCGAGGTGAAGCCATCCGTCGGACGCCAAACGTCCCACGGTCTCGAGGTCGTCGCGCTGCCATTGCGCGGCGACGCGGAAGCGCGCCTCGCGCATGAAGGCCGGCGGGAAGGTGAACGACAACGCGTCCTTGTAGAAGCCGGCGAGCACGATTTCGCCACCGGGCGTGAGCCGCTGCACCAGCTTGTCGAGGATGGTCGGGTCGCCGCTGACGTCGACGATCGTGCGGTAGTCGCGGCGCGAGTCGTCGTCGGGATGGACGACGCGGTAATCCTCGGCGCCGCTCATCCGCGCCGGGTTGAGCTCCCAGACCATCGGCGCCTTACCGCCCATCGCGATCACGATGCGGGCGAGCAGCCGTCCCAGTACGCCGTGGCCGACGATGAGGTCGGGGATGGCGTCGTTCGGGCCGGAGAAGGTGTGGCGCGCGGTGGCGGCGAGCGCCAGCAGCGTGGCGCTCTCACCGAGGGTCGCGGGGATCGGCAGCAGCCGCGCGGCGGGCAAGGAAAGGTGCGAAGCCGAGGCGCCGAACAGCCCACGCGCGCCCTCGAAGCAAGTCGCACCGGGCACGAACACCGCATCGCCGACGGAGAGCCCCCCAGCCGGTGCGGCGACCACCCTTCCGACCGCCTCGTAGCCAGGCACCAGCGGATAGCCCATGCCGGGAAACGTCGGCATGGTGCCGTCGTAGAGCAGCCGCTCCGTGCCTGTGGAAATGGCGCTCCACGCGACCGCCACCGTCGTGTCCCCCTCGACCGCGACGAGCCCGAGTTCGCGCACTTCGATGGTTCTAGGTTCGGTGAGGACGACGGCCGTGGTCTGCATGGAAGCTCCCACTTCAAGAAGTGTCACCTTAAGCTGACACTCTCTACTGTCAACTATGTCTTACAGCCCGATTGCGAAGTCCGGCGCTTTTCTGCGCCACGATCAATCGTGTCAGCATCGGCCGCGCTGTCGCGACCGAGCGCACCCGAGCGAAGCCGGCGGCGTAGAGCCGGCGCGAGAGATCATCGAAGGAGCGCGGCCGCCCACTCCCCATCGCCATGAGATACATCGTGAAATAGGCGCCGACCCGCTCGGCGCCGGCGGTCTCGGCCATCGGCTCGGCCAGCAGCAGGATGCCGCCCGGCGGCAGGGCGGCCGACACCTTGGCGAGCAGCGCGTCGAGATCGGCATCGTCGAGGTCGTGCGCGATGCGCACCAGCGAGATGAGGTCGGCGTCGGTCGGCAGCGGGTCGCGCATGTAGTCGCCGCCGAGCGCGCGGGAACGACCGGCGAGTCGCTCCTCAACGAAACGCGCCTCGGCGCGCTTGGCTACGGCCGGCAAGTCGAACAACGTGACGTGGAGGTCCGGCCTGCGGTGCGCCGCCGCGACCAGGAAGTCGCCGTTGCCGCCGCCGATGTCGAGCAGGTGGCCATGATCGACGAAGGGATAGGCGTCGAGCACGTCGTCGGCGAGCATGGCGAGCGAGGACGACATCAGCGCGCCGTAGGGCGCCACCGCCTCGTCGCCGAGTTCGTGCGGCGCCTCGGCTCCGGCATAGGGCCAGAAGCGCGCCAGCTCGGCGTCGCCCTTGTCGCCCTTGAGCAGCGCGACGGGATCGGCGAGATCGCGGTAGAGCATGGCGTGGTGCGCGATCATCGCCCCGATGCCGGGATTGCCGAGATAGGCGGCGCCGTGCACGCCGAGGCCGTAACCCGCGTCGCGCTTCTGCGTCAGCTCGAGCGCCGAGGCCGCGTCGAGGAGGCGGACCAAACGGTCCGGCACGATGCCGAGCGTCGTCGCCAGCGCTTCGAGCGCCACCGGGCCGTCGGCGAGCGCCTCGAAGAGCTTCAGCTCGACGCAGGCGAACAGCACCTGGGAGTAGACGAAGCCGGCGCAGAGATCGAAGAGGCTGGACGCCCGTTTCGCCGCGATCGGCTTGAACGGCGGAAAGGTCGAGGCCCAACGCTGGAAGCGCGGCTCCGCGAGCAGCTTGTTGCGCTGTTCGTAGAAGCGGTCGTTCCACCCGGCCTTGCCGGGCGGGTCGGTGTCGGCTCCGGCGGACATGGTCGCGCTCAGGCCGCGGTGCGGACGCTTTCGACGCCCTTGGGCAGCAGGCGTCTCGCCTCGGACCGCACCAGCGCGCGCATCGACTCCGCGCCGCGACAGGGCGGCACCGAGCCGACCGCCTCGGCGACGAGCTCCTCCAGGCGCCGGAGGGCGCCGCCGAGCCCGAGCTCGACGACGGCATTGGGACGGCCCAGCGCGACGTCCTGACCGACCGGCTTGCCGAGCTCGACGGCCGAGGACATCGCGTCGGCGATGTCGTCGGCGGCCTGGTAGGCCTCGCCGAGCGTCTCGCCGAGCTTGCGCCACGGCTCGGCCTCGGCCCCCGCCGCCGCAGCGCCGGCGATGGCGGCGGCGCCGAACAGCGCGCCGGTCTTGGC
>CAZZWW010000247.1:2793-4951 GCA_964657815.1 Vulcanimicrobiota bacterium
AATGATGCCGGCCGGCGCGCCGACGGCGCGCGACACCGTCATCAGCAGAAGGGCGAGCTTGCCCGGCGCGTGGGCGAGCAGGCCGAGCGTCTGGAAGGCGAGAAGGATGAGGGAATCGCCGGCGAGCACGGCCAGCGGTTCGCCGAACGCCTTGTGCACCGTGGGCACGCCGCGACGCGTGGCGGCATCGTCGAAACAAGGCAGGTCGTCGTGGACGAGCGAGGCGCAGTGCATGAACTCGATCGCGCAGGCCGCGGCATCGGTCGCGGTGGGATCGTCCTCGCCGCAGGCGGCGGCGACGGCGAGCGTCAGGCGCGGACGCACCCGGGCGCCGGCGGGGAAAACGGAATGATGCATCGCCGCCAGCAGGCGCGGCGGGCACGAAGGCACCGCGACGGTCGCGAGCGCCGCCTGCAGCGCCTGTTCGATACGGTCCGACATGAGGTGTTCCTACGCTCGACCTGCCCCGTTCCGGTTGTCAGGCTACGTTGTCATGTTCTAGTGTCAAGACAAATGGACATTCGGCTTTCGACGGGCCTCTCGTGATGGTGCCGCGCGTGGTGGTGATCGGGGCGGGCACGGGCGGCCTCGTCGCCGCGCTCGATCTCGCCCGGCAGGGCTGCGCGGTGACCCTCGTCGAGAAGGAGGCCGCGCCTGGCGGCAAGATGCGGCGGCTTCCGGTCGGCGGCGCTCTCATCGATGGCGGCCCGACGGTGCTGACGATGCGCTGGATCTTCGACGAGATCTTCGCCGATGCCGGCACGAGCTTCGAGGCCGCCGTGCCGCTGCGGCGGGCGGAGATCCTCGCGCGACACGCCTGGAGTGCCACGGACAGGCTCGACCTCCACGCCGACCTCGAACGCAGCGTCGCGGCGATCGGCGCCTTCGCCGGGCCGGCCGAGGCGAAGGGCTATCGCGACTTCGTGGCCCGCGCCCGGCGCATGTTCGAGACACTGGATCAGCCCTTCATCCGTCGCCAACGGCCGCGGCTCGACCAACTCGTCACGTCATACGGGCTCTTCGGCGCCGGCAAGCTCGCGGCGATCAGCCCGTTCAACATCCTGGACAAGGCGCTGGCGGAGCACTTCTCCGACCCACGGCTGCGGCAGCTCTTCGGGCGCTACGCCACCTATTGCGGCTCGTCGCCCTACCTTGCGCCGGCGACCCTGATGCTGGTCGCCCACGTCGAGCAGGCCGGCGTGTGGCTGCCGCAGGGCGGCATGTACGCGCTCGCGCGCGCCCTCGCCGAGGTCGCGACGGCCAAGGGCGCCACCTTGCGCTACGGGGCAGGTGTCGCCTCCATCGATCGTGACGCGGCCGGTGCCGTCTCCGGCGTGACGCTCGCCGGCGGCGAAGCCCTTCCGGCCGACGCCGTGGTTGTGGCGACCGATGCGTCGGCCGTGACCGCCGGCCTCTTCGGCGCCGGTCTCGCAGAGGCGGCGCCTCGCATCGCGCCGTCCGAACGCTCGCTCTCGGCCGTGACCTTCGCGGTGCACGCCCGCACCACCGGCTTCCCGCTGGTGCGCCACAACGTCTTCTTCTCGCGCGACTATCCCGCCGAGTTCGACGCCATCCTCCGACACGACCGCACGCCCGACGAGCCCACGGTCTACGTCTGCGCGCAGGATCGCGGCGACGACGACGCGCCGCGCGACGGCCCCGAACGCCTGCTCTGCCTCGTCAATGCGCCGCCCTCGGGCGACAGGCGCCCCACCCCACCGCAGGAGATCGCGCGATGCGAAGCGGCGATGCGACACGTGCTGGGCCGTTGCGGCCTGACGATCGAGCCGGGTCCGGACCAGGTGACCACGCCGGCCGAATGGGAGCGGCTGTTCCCGGCGACGGGCGGAGCGCTCTACGGCCCGGCGAGCCACGGCTGGCAGGCGACGTTCAAGCGGGCGGGCGCGCGGACCAAGGTCGCGGGCCTCTACCTGGCGGGGGGCAGCGTGCATCCCGGCCCGGGCGTGCCGATGGCGGCGATGTCGGGGCGGTTGGCGGCGGCGGCGCTGCTGGCGGATCGGGCGGCGGCGAGCAGCCGCGCTTCGACATCGTGGTGGGGCAGGACGGCTACGCCTGGTGGTACGTCGACGCGCTGAGCGCCGATGACAAGCACGGACTGACGATCATCGCCTTCGTCGGCAGCGTCTTCTCGCCGTAC
>CAZZWW010000248.1:0-4936 GCA_964657815.1 Vulcanimicrobiota bacterium
TTCCACGCGATAGTCGTCCGGCACCCCGAGGTCGGCGACGGCCTGGGCGAGATCGAATCCGGCCATTGCATGCGCCGCCCAGCCCATCGCCGTCGCTTGCAGTGCCAGCGCAATGCAGGCCGCGCCGGTGTCGAAGCTGTGGCTGGGATTGTCACGGACTTCGTCGCTGTCCTTCACCGAAGCGGTGCGCTTGGAGACCACGACGAGGAGCAACGAGGCCGCGTCTGCCCAGCGCTGGTTGCCCGGCTTCAGGAGATCGAAGAACAGCGGCCAGTCCGTCGTATCGCGCTTTGCGTAGAGGAAGCGCCAGGGCTGCCGGTTCGAGGAGGATGGCGCCCAACGCGCCGCCTCGAAAAGCCGGGACAGCTCCGGATCGGGCATCGCCTCGCCGGTGAAGCTGCGCGGCGACCAGCGCTCGAGGAACAGCGGCTCGATGGCATGATCGGCTTTGCGGCCGTTGCGGGTCGTCATGGAGGCTCCAAGGTTGGAGCCGCATCAAGACGCAAAGTGCCGCCGTCGCAAGATGCGGCGGCGGCTTAGGGTGCGAAGCGAGCGACTAGACGTGCTTGGGGGCGCTGCCCTTCACGAGGTGCGAGAGGCGGATGCGCTTGCTGGCGTGGTGTGCGAGCTTGAAGCCGGTGCGCTTGGCGACGAACTGCTTGCCGACGATCGGCTTCGCCACGATCTTCCTGGTCGCGCGTAGCGAGGCGTGCTTGCGGTGGGTCTTCGAGGTCATGCGGGCGTGATGCTTGCGCACTGGCGCCTTCGTAACGTCGCTGTTGGGGGCGGTCGTGGGCGCGGTTGCGTCCGAAGGGCTGGCCGACTGGGTCGTCGTCGGCGCGGCGGTCTGAGCGGAAGCCGCACCGAGCGTGCCGGCGGCGAGCGAGAGGCCGACGAGCGCGGCGAGAAGCTTGCGGGTGATCATGGTGGAGGTCCTTGGCGTTGGTGTCGCGCTCTCTCTCGAGCGTGGCCTCACCTTGGGCCTTGCCGTCTGAACCGCCGCGGAGGAGCGCGTTCAGCCGTCCTTCACCAGCCGCCCTCGGTCACGGAGCGACGGCGCCACAGCCCGTAGCGCCATGGCGCGTACCAGCGTGCCTCCGGTGGCAGCGTCGCGGGGACAGGGTCGAGGCCGGCCGTGCCCCAGGGACGGCAGCGGCAGATCCGCGCCGCGCCGATCCAGCCGCCGGCCCATAAGCCATGGCGGTCGATCGCCTCGTCGACGTAGGCGGAGCAGGTCGGCAGGTGGCGGCACTGGCGGCCGATCAGGCCGGACAGAGTGACCTGATAGAGCCGGATCGCTGCGCGGGCGGCGCGCCGCACGATCATACGCGGAGAACGAGGGACATCACGCAGATATAGGAAAAGCCCGGCCGATGGCCGGGCTTCCGAGATGGTCGGGATCGAAAGAATCAGTAGCGGGCGACGACCGGAGCGGGCGTCGAACCGTCGAACTTGTAGCCGAGGCCGAAGCGGATGACGTTGCCCTCGGTCTTGAAGCGGTTGATGTAGCCGCCCGGGGCGCCGCCAGTGCTGGTGGAGAGGACCGTGCGGGTGCCGAGGTCGTAATGCACGAACTCGACGCGCAGCGTGGACGACAGGGAGTCGAGGAAGCTGAGCGCGCTGATCTTGGTGCCGCCCATGAACTTGCCGACGAGCTTTTCGACAGACAGGTAGTTCAGGAAGCTGTCGGCCGGAATCGCGTATTCGACGCCGCCGCCGTAGTCGTAGCCCGTCGAGATGTTGCCGGAAGTGCCGTAAGAGGCAGCGCCACTGTTGCCGGCGGGGAGATACGCGGCTTCGTGAAGCTCGCCGTAGGCAAAACCGCCGAGGCCGTAGACCAGGATATGATCGAAAGCGTAGCCGAGGCGACCGTTGGCGGTGCCGACGTATGCGATGCGCTCCTCGAAGTGACCGCCGGTGCCGCCGTTGTTCACCCCGTAGGCGAATTTCGTGAGATTGAAGTAGTTTACGTCCGCCGCGACACCGACGACGACGCCGGAGCCTCGCCCGAACTGGTAATTGTAGGCGACGCCGCCGCCGACGGTGTCGAAGCCCGACTTGGCCAGAGACGAGTAGGGCGCCGCGCCGAACGTGCCGCCGAACGGGGTCGAGGTGACGTTTCGATTAGCGCGGAAGGAGTAGCTCGTGGTCAGGCCGAACTCGAGCCCGGTCCAGCTGTAGGGCACGGCGACGACCGGCGGCACGTAGACCGGAGGCGCGCTACGGCTCGGCAGGTCGGCCGCGCTCGCGGCGGTTGCCGCGAAAGCCATGCCCACACTGGCCATGAGAACATTTTTGATCACGCCGGCTCCTCGCCGCTCGAGTAATTTCCACTCGGGAGCATGGCCATAGTCCTGCGAAAAGAATATCACTTTCCTGCCACAGTGCTCGAGTTCCTGCTCGGCTTCGGTCTCTGTCGCCGCTAAGCCGACGCGCTTGACGCCGACGCGTCCTGCTCGATTTCTGTCGCCGCCGCCGCCGCTGCCTCGAACGCCAGCAGCGTCGAGGCATGGCGCGCGCGGAAGTCGCGAACGGGCTCGAGGATCGCGGCGTCGGCCCAGGCTCCCTCCGGCGGCGCGCCGCTATCTTTCAGCATGGCCTTGACCCGATCGCGCACCTCGCGGAGCTCGGCCGGTGTCGCGCCGATCACGTGCCGGCCTACGATCGAAGCCGCAGCCTGGCCCAAGGCGCAGGCCTTCACGTCCTGCGCGTAATCGGCGACACGGCCATCCTCAAGCGTCAGGTCCACCGTAATGGTCGAGCCGCAGAGCTTGGAGTGCTGGCGAGAGGTCGCCTGCGGCGCAGGCAGGCGGCCGAGCCGCGGGATGTTGCCCGCCAGCTCGAGGATCCGCTGATTGTAGATGTCGTTCAGCATGACGGGTGCGATCACAAAGCGTGCGGTGACGACGGAAAGTCGTTCCTATATAGGGTGCGGCGGCGCGATGGCCGAGCACGCGTATCCGAGGCGCCGGTTCTGAACCGCGCGCCTCATTTCATCTGAGACCGACCCATGGAGGCACCACATGGACGATGTGGTTAAGACCTTGCGCGAGCGCTTGGCGCTGGATGGCGCTGCAACCTTTCCTAACCGGCCGACCCGGGAGGAGGCGGAGTCAGCTGTCCGCACGCTCATAGGCTACATCGGCGACGACGCCCGGCGCGAAGGGCTGCTCGAGACGCCGCGCCGCGTGATCGCGGCGATGGACGAGCTCTACGCCGGCTATACGCAGGATCCGGCCGACGTGCTCACCCGTGTCTTCGAGGACGTGCACGGTTACGACGACATGGTGCTGGTGCGCGACATTCCCTTCGTGTCGCATTGCGAGCACCACATGGTGCCGTTCACCGGGCGGGCGCAGATCGCCTACTATCCAAGTGTCGAAGGCGTCGTCGGCCTGTCCAAGCTCGCGCGCCTCGTCGACGTCTACGCCAAGCGCCTGCAGACCCAGGAGGCGATGACCGCGCAGGTCCTCACCGCGCTGGAGCTCAACCTGCGCCCGCGTGGCTGCGCCGTGATGGTCGAGGCCGAGCACATGTGCATGTCGATCCGCGGCATCCGCAAGCACGGCACCTCCACCGTGACGACCCGCTTCGCCGGCTGCTTCAAGGACGACCCGGCGGAGCAGGTGCGTTTCCTGTCGCTGGTGCGCCATGGCCGTCCCTGAAGCTTCGCGGGCGACGAAGGCCGACATCGAGGAGGGCACGACCTTCCGCCCGCGCTTCGACGGCGACGGGCTGATCACCTGCGTGACGCTGGACGATCGCGACGGCACGGTTCTGATGCTGGCCCACATGAACGAGGAGGCGCTGCGTCTCACCGTGTCGACGGGGGTCGCTCACTACTGGTCTCGCTCGCGCGCGGAGCTCTGGCGCAAGGGCGATACGTCGGGGCAGGTGCAGCGCGTGGTCGAGTTGCGCACGGATTGCGACCAGGACGCCATTGTCATGCGCGTGGTGCCGGGCGGCGACGGCGGTGCCTGCCACACCGGTCGCCGATCCTGCTTCTACCGTCGGCTGGGTTGGGACGGCTCCGCCATCGCGCTGGTGCCAGATGCCGCCTGACGGCCGAGTCGGACGGCGTCGTTTCTTCGGGACTGGGGCGTCCTCCGCCGAGGCGAGTCGCCCTTCGACCGTTTCACGACTGGAAGCTCACGTTCCGCCACAGGCCAATGTGCCCCGACCGCGCCGCATCGGACTCGCGCTGGGCGGAGGCTCCGCGCTGGGCTGGGCGCATATCGGCGTGATCCGCGAACTGACGGCGCAGGGCCTCGCCATCGATGTCGTCGCGGGGACCTCCATCGGCGCGGTGGTGGGGGCGTGTCACGCCGCCGGCCGTCTCGATGCGCTGGAGCGTTTCGCCCGCGGGCTGAACCGGCGCCGCGTCTTCGCGATGATGGATCTCTCGCTTGGCGGCTCGGCCCTGATCGGAGGGACCCGGCTGCGGCGGCAGCTTGCGCGCGAACTGGGCGGCCTGCGCATCGAGGAGCTGACTCTGCCCTTCGCCGCGGTGGCGACGGACCTCCGATCGGGGCGCGAGGTCTGTATCGGTGCCGGCGACGTGGTGGACGCCGTGCGCGCCTCCTACGCGCTGCCCGGCATCTTCGAGCCGCTCCTGATCGACCGGCGCTGGCTCTTTGACGGCGCCATGTCGAACCCGGTGCCGGTCTCGGTCGCCCGCGCCCTGGGGGCCGACCACGTGATCGCGGTAAACCTGACAGGCTCGCTTCCCGGCGGAGAAGCCTTGCACGACGTTACGGACGACGCCTCTCTCGCCGATCTCGAGGCGATCGCCACCGGCGTCGCCGAAGAGGCCTCCGATCCCCACGCGCGCCCTCGCGTGGCGAGGGCGCGCCGACTGCTGTTCGCCCGCCGTCGCCTTTTTAGGCGCCGCGCCGACGGCGCCCCGGGGATCGCGGGCGTGATGGTCGGCGCCTTC
>CAZZWW010000249.1:0-4925 GCA_964657815.1 Vulcanimicrobiota bacterium
CCTTTACGCGCGCTACGGCGGCGATGCCGACGTCCGCGCGGCGCTGGGCGGCGCCGCGGCGGCGGCGGCCGGGCTCGTCGGCGGCACGGCGCTGCGCCTGCTGCGCGGGCTCGATCCCGACGCCGTTGCGGTGCTGGTCGCGGCGGGCGTGTGCCTCGCCTCCGCCGCCGCGCGCCTGCCGATGCTGCTGATCATCGCGGTCGCCATACCGGCCTCGCTGGTGGCGGCGTTCCTGCGCCGGGCGAGAGCGGAGCGGCAGGCATGAGCCTGCTCGTCCGCCTCGCCGAGGTGTTCGCGCTCCTGTCCGTGCTGTCGATCGGCGGCGCCAACGCCACCTTGCCGGAAATCCATCGCCAGGTCGTGGTGCTGCACCACTGGATGTCGGATGCCACCTTCGCGCAGGTCGTCACCATCGGCCAGACGGCGCCGGGGCCCAACGTCATGGTCGCCAGCATCATCGGCTGGCAGCTCGCCGGCATCGCCGGGCTGCTCGTCGTGACGGCTGCCATCGTGCTGCCCTCGTCGGGCATCGCGGTGACCGTCGGCCGCTTGATCCTCCGTCACGAGGAAGCCGCCAACGTCTCGCTGGCGCGGCGCGCGCTGGCGCCGATCGCGCTCGGCTTCATGCTCGCCAGCGCGGTGGTGATGACGCGCGCGGCCTGGCAGGGTGCGGGAACGCTGGTGGTCGTCGCGATCGTCGCGGCGGGCGTGGTGCTGACGCGGCTTTCGCCGCTCTGGGGCATCGGCGGCGGCGCGGTCGCGGGGCTGGTCGCCCATCGTCTCCACTGGATCTGAGAGGGCCGGGTCTTGAGCCGCATCGCCTATGTCAACGGACGCTACGTGCCGCAGGGCTCCGCCCGCGTCTCGATCGAGGATCGGGGTTACCAGTTCGCGGACGGCGTCTACGAGGTGATGGAGGTGCGCGGCGGCGGTCTCGTCGACGAGGTGGCGCACCTCGCCCGGCTGTCACGCTCGCTCGGCGAGCTCAAGATGGCTGCGCCGCTCGCCGAGCCGGCGCTGGCCCTGGTGGTCCGGGAGGTGGTGCGCCGCAACGGGGTGCGCGACGGCATGGTCTACCTCCAGGTCACGCGCGGCGTCGCCCCGCGCGACCATCCCTTTCCCGAACCGGCGCCGCGGCCGGCGCTGGTGGTCACCGCTCGCGCGGCCGACCCGGCAAAGGCCGCCGCCAAGGCGGCTGCTGGCATGAAAGTGATCACTCTGCCGGACCTGCGCTGGAAGCGCCCGGACATCAAGTCGATCTCGCTCCTGCCCAACGTGCTCGCCAAGGCCGAGGCCAAGGCCCACGGCGCCGGCGAGGCCTGGCTCTACGACGAGGCCGGCCTGATCCACGAGGGTGCCGCGTCCAACGCCTGGATCGTGGGTGTCGATGGTCATCTCGTGACGCATCCGCCCGACAGCAGCATCCTGAAAGGCGTCACGCGCACGACACTGCTCGGGCTGATCGCCGCCATGGGGCTCGAGCTGGAAGAGCGCGGCTTCACCCGCGAAGAGGCCTGGGCGGCGCGCGAGGCTTTCACGACGGGCGCGACGACGCTGGTCATGCCGGTGGTGGCGATCGACGATCGTCCGGTCGGCGACGGGCGGCCTGGACCCGTCGCCATGGAGTTGCGCCGACGCTTCCACGAGGCCGCACGGCTCTCGCCGGGCTGAGCGCTGTGCCTTACGACAGCGCGTTGAAGATGATCTTGAATTTGTTGTTCATGTTCAGGCCGACCTTCTGAAGGGCGCTGAGCACGAAACAGGCGATCATGGCCGCAAGCAGCCCGTACTCGATGGCGCCGCCGCCACTTTCGTCCATCGCGAATTGTTTGAGCATGTTCATGGCGCGCCGAGAACTCTAAGGGGCGGTTGTTGCCGCAACGTTAAGGTTGTGGTCGCCGCGCGCATCTTGTTCCGGCCAATCGGCTGGGCCATGGCTGCGGCATGATCAGGCGAGGCAAGGCCGGCCCGCTCCGGCTCATCCTGCGCGCCGTCATCGGCGTGGGGCTCGCGCTCGTTCTCGCCTTCGTCGGTTTGTTCGTGACGGACACGCTCGCCCCTCCGGTCTCGATGCTGATCCTCGGGCGGCAGCTGACGGGCCGGCCTGCGACGCGAGACTACGTCCGACTCGACGCGATCGCGCCGGTGCTGGTGGCGACGGTGATCAGCTCGGAGGACGCGCAGTTCTGCCGCAACGCCGGAGTCGACTGGAACGCGCTGCACGAGGTCATCGCCGATGCCGACGGGGACGGCCCTTCGCGTGGCGCCTCGACCATCACCATGCAGACGGCGAAGAACCTCTTCCTCTGGCCTGGTCGCTCGTCGATCCGCAAGGGCCTCGAGATCGGGATCGCGCTGGTGCTCGGGAAGCTGTGGAGCAAGACCCACACGATCGAGGTGTACCTGAACATCGCCGAATGGGGGGAGGGGACGTTCGGGATCGAGGCGGCGGCCGAGCGCTACTTCCGCAAGCCCGCCAGCCGCCTCGACGCGCGCGAAGCGGCGCTGCTCGCCACCGCGTTGCCGAACCCGATCCGGCGCGATCCCGCGCATCCCCGTCCGATCCAGCGGCGCCTCGCCGCCGGCCTGATGGCGCGGGCGCGCGCAAGCGGCGAGTGGCTGGACTGCCTGCCGAAGACGATGCGTTTGCGTTGATCTTCCAGATCAGCCTGAGGCGACGATGTCCGTCTCATCGGTACCGGGCTCTCGCTCCGCTCGCCCCGGAAAGACGGACCCATATGTCAGCCGACGCCGGGCAGGCCGCGCATGGTGCGCGAGATCCAGGAGCCCTTGTCCTCGTTGGGACGCAGGCCGCCGTGCTGCAGCAGGCTGTAGGACTGCTTGTACCAGTCGGAGTTCGGGTAATTGTGGCCGAGAACGGCGGCGGCGGTCTGGGCCTCCTGCGGCAGGCCGAGCGCGAGATAGGCCTCGGTCAGGCGCTCCAGCGCCTCCTCGGTCTGGCGCGTGGTCTGGTACTTGGCGAGGACGGCGCGGAAACGGTTGATCGCCGCCGTGTACTCGCCGCGCTCGAGATAGTAGCGGCCGACCTGCATCTCCTTGCCGGCGAGCTGGTCGCGGGCGATCGCCATCTTGTAGCGCGCGTCGCTGGCGTATTCGGAGGTCGGGTACTTGTCGACGATCACCTTGAAGGTCTCGACCGCCTGCTCGGCGCGGCCCAGGTCGTGGTTCACGTCGGGGATCTGGTCGTAATACGCCATGCCCTCGAGATAGGTGATGTAGGGCGTATCGGGCGAGTTCGGGTAGAGGCCGAGATAGCGCTTCGCCGATCCGACGGCGTCGTCGTACTTCTTGTCCTGGTACTGCGTGTAGGTCGTCATCAGGAGACCTTTGCGCTGGTACTGCGAGTACGGATACGCCTTCTCCAGCTTGGAGAAGGTCTTGGCCGACGTCTCGTAGTCGCGCTTCTCCATCTCGACGACGCCCTTCTTGTAGAGGTCGTTGGCGGGCGGATCCTGGATCAGCTTCTGTTCGTACTTGTCGCTGCCGAACCAGTTCATCGGGTTGACGCTGTCCATCCAGTCCGCGTGCGCGGCTGGCGCGCCGAGGACGAGACCTGCGGCGAGGGCGCAGATCGCGGGGCGGACGGATCGTAGGAAAGCGGGCATGGACACTCTCACGCGAGGGCAGGCCGGAAGCGGAGCCGAGGGTCTCGGTGGCGGCGCATCCTTGGTCCGAAGCCGCCGCGGCGATTCTGTGGCGCCGCGCGGCCTGCTACAAATTCTCGTGAGGCTGCGGCATGAATGCCACAGGATCGGAACGCGAAAGGCCGGCACCTGTCGATGCCGGCCTTTCTTGGACGCGTGAACTCGAAGGTCAGTTCGTCTGGCGGCGCAGGAACGCCGGGATTTCGAGCTGATCGTCATCGCTCTGGCGCGGGGCCGGCGCGACGCGGCCGTGCTGGTCGAGCGGCTGGCGCTGGGTCGGCAGATGCCCGCCACCGGGCGCTGCCGGACGCTTGGCGTATTCGCTGTGCACGGGCGCCGGCGCCGCGGGCCGGTATCCCGGCTGCTGGGGCTGCGGCTGACCGTAGCCGAGCTGCGGCATGGCGGGGCGCTCGGACGGTGCCATCGGGCCGCCGATGTCCTCGCGGCTCTGGCCGAAGGCGGCGAGCCGCTCGAGCAGGGTGCGGCGCTTGACGTCGGCACCGTCGCCCGAGCCGATCTGCTGGCGGATCTGGTTCTGCACCGGCACCGGCAGGTCCTCGATCTGCGGCATGCGCTGCGGGCGCATCACGGGACCTTCGGGAGCCGGCGGGATGTAGGGGCCGGTCTCGTAGCGCTCGGGCTCGCGGGCCGCGGGACGGGGCGCCTCGTGGTAGACCGGAGCCTGCTGCGGCATCACCGGCTGCAGCTGCACGCCGCCGGCGGTCGCCTGCGGCGCGTAGGCCTGCTGCGATGCCAGCTGATAGGCCTGCTGGTGCTGCGGCATCTGCTGGTGCTGAGGAGCCGACGCGGGCTCGTGGTAGGTCAGCGCCGGCGCGACGGGAGGCGCCTCGACGCGGCGGGCTTCGGACTGGGCGCGCAGGCGGGCGGCGGCGTCGGCGATGCGGGCTTCGGCCGCGGCGATCTCGCGCTGGTCGATCGCCTTGTCGATGCCGGTGGCGACGACCGAGACGCGCACGATGCCGTCGAGCGACTCGTCGAAGGTGGCGCCCAGGATGATGTTGGCGTCCTCGTCGACTTCCTGGCGGATGCGGCTCGCCGCTTCGTCGACCTCGTAGAGGGTGAGGTCGTTGCCGCCGGTGATCGAGATGAGCAGGCCCTTGGCGCCCTTCATCGAGACTTCGTCGAGCAGCGGGTTGGCGATGGCCGCTTCGGCGGCGAGGATCGCGCGCTTCTCGCCGGAGGCCTCGCCCGTGCCCATCATCGCCTTGCCCATCTCGCGCATGATGGCGCGGACGTCGG
>CAZZWW010000250.1:0-3475 GCA_964657815.1 Vulcanimicrobiota bacterium
CTTTTCGGAAACCGGCGCCGGCAGCCGCGTGCTGCTGCGCCGCCGCCGCGGCCGACCGATCGATGCCATCGAGGCCAACGCGCTTGCCGGTGGCCGCATGTCGCTGGTCGATTCCGTGATCATCGGCGTGCAGACGCTGGCCTCCAACGGCTTCGGCGCCTCCGTGGGGCTCGAGGCCGGCTACACCCAACTCGGCGCCGGCCTCGCCTCCTACCTCGGCCGCTTCTTCAACCTGCGCCGCGCCGACCTGCGGATGATGGTGGGCGCCGGTGCCGCTGGCGCCATCGGCGCTGCCTTCGGCGCGCCGCTGACCGGCGCCTTCTACGGCTTCGAGATCATCATCGGCACCTACACGCCGTTCGGCCTGGCGCCGGTGGCGGCGGCGGCGATCTCGGCCGTACTGGTGACGCGCGCGATCGGCATGGGCGAGGCTCTCATCGGTCACCTCGCCTCGGATACGGTGCTGAACGGCTGCAGCATCGCCCTTCTGCTGGTGCTGTCGCTGCTCTGCGTCGGGCTCGGCATCGCCATCATGCGCGGCGTCACCCTGACCGAGGACCTGTTTCGGCGCAGCCGCATCCCGGGCTGGCTGCAGCCCGCCATTGGCGGCCTCGGCCTCGGCGCCATGGCGCTGGTCACGCCGCACATGCTCTCGGCCGGCCACGGCGCGCTGGCCGGGCTGCTGCACGCGCCGCCACCCGTGCTCTTCGTCGCCGTGACGCTGCTGCTGAAGTCCTGCGCCTCGGCGATCTCGATCGGCAGCGGGTTCCGCGGCGGCCTGTTCTTCGCCTCGCTCTATCTCGGCGGCCTCACCGGCGTGCTGTTCCACGGGCTGACGGCGGCACTGGCGCCGGCCGTGCCGCTCGATGCCACCACCTGCGCCGTGGTCGGCATGGCCGGCATGTCGGTGACGATCATCGGCGGCCCGCTGACCATGAGCTTCCTGACCCTGGAGGCGACCGGCGACTACGCGCTGTCGATTCTGATCCTCGCCACGACCACGCTCGACTCGGTGCTGGTGCGTCGCACCTTCGGCTACAGCTTCGCCACCTGGCGCCTGCACCTGCGCGGCGAGTCGATCCGCTCGGCCCAGGATGTCGGCTGGATACGTTCGCTGACCGTAGGCCGGCTGATGCGCCGCGACGCCGAGACCGCTCGGGCCGACATGACGATCCGCGCCTTCCTCAAGGGTCACCCCCTCGGCAGCCCCTACTGGATCGTCGCCACCGACCCGGACGGGCGCTACGCCGGCATGGTGTCGCTCAACGAGGCTCACACCATGACGCTCGACGAGGGGCGTTGCCGGCAGCCGCTGGCGACGCTGCTGCGTCACCAAAGGACGGTGCTGACACCGGACATGAACATCCAGGAGGCGGCCCGCGTCTTCGAGGCCGTCGAGGGCGAGGCGCTGGCGGTGGTCGAGACCAGCGACGAGCCTCGGGTCGTCGGCCTGCTCACCGAGGCCCACGTGCTGCGGCGCTACACCGAGCAGCTCGACCGCGCCCGCCGCGACCTCTCGGGCGAGGCGTGAACCGGGAGAGGCTCAGTCCGCGGCGGCGGTCTTGGGCGTCAGCACCTGGCGGCCCTTGTACATGCCGGTCTTGAGATCGATGTGGTGCGGCCGGCGCAGCTCGCCCGAATCCTTGTCCTCGACATAGGTCGGCTGCGCCAAGGCGTCGGCGGAGCGGCGGAAGCCGCGCTTCATCGGGGAGGTCTTGCGCTTCGGAACGGCCATGGGATCAACTCTTCGAAGGACGGCGCCGCGGAACGCGGGGCGAGCCATCGGATGAATGCAGGAAGGCGGCTGACTACACGGTTCCCGCCGCCTTGGCTAGGGCCGCCGCGCTTGCCGGCACCGTCCGGATCGTCCAGGTATCATAACCGAAAGCGGGTGCGCGTCAAGCCGCTCGGACCCCGCGCGCCGCGCCCGCGTAGGCCCGTGAGCCCTGACATTTGGGCCTGCCAAAGTCAGGGTTCGTCGACATTTCGGCCGACCCATGTCGCGGTACGTCGACAAAAAACCCTGCCATGCCGCGTACCGCGACAAGCCCCGGATTCGAGGGGCCGTTCGCCGACATGGGCCGTCCGAGCGTCGAACCGTCTTGCCAGTGTCATCCGGCTCGGCTCTACTCGCGGTGTAGGCTGTCGCGCTTTTGCAACCCAGGATGTTTTTCCCGAATTGACCTCCGAACGCGTGCCCTACAGCCAGGCCGGCCGCATGATGGCGGTCGAGACGAGGCTCGGCGCCGACGTGCTGCTGCTCATCCATCTCGAGATCGACGAGCGGATCAATGCGCTGTTCGAGATCGAGGCGGCGGTCAAGGCGCAGCGCGACGACCTCCAGGCCGGCGATCTCGTCGGCTCGATCGTCGACTCCCGGCGGGGGGACCAAAAAGTGATGGCTACCATCAAGTGTCTTTTTATCTGCTGTATATTTTTTTCTACAAGCAAGAACTATTGTAGTGTTTTTGTTTATAATTATGGACTATCAAAAATAGTGGTCTTTAATCAACCAGTAGATCAATGCGGAAAAGAGATTATAGTTACAGGTATAGATTTAATCAGAAATAGACTAAATGTAAATTTTAAGATTTCTAAAATCGGAAAAGAAGCAGATCAACCGTGTGGTTGTCCTAATCCGGCGCATAAATATTCTGTGTATTTTGTGGAGAAAAAAACACTTTCGATGTGGAGACTAATTCAGAAATCGATTTCATTTTACCAAGAATCAAAACAAGAAAAAATTAATGAAAATATAACATTAGAACAAATTAATTATCCAAAAAAGGGATTCTATCAAATCGATTTTACATGTGGATGAATAGTAATCTAGATCATAATCTATGATGATGGCTTTACTCCAAATTCTGAATATCGGAGTTGACTTGTGCCCAAAGCGGCCCGCAAAGGTGACCTCGCCTCCGAGCACGACGGCTTCCCGGCCTCGCAGGCCATCGAGGGCTCGCCTGACATCGAGATCAACGGCAAGCCGGCGGTGCGCGTCGGTGATGCCTTCGAGTCGCACCCGCACGAGCGTCATTTGAAGGAGGGATCGTCGAGCGTTTGGTTCAACGGCAAGAAGGCCGGAAGGATAGGCGATGCGATCGACTGCGGCGGCAAGGTCGACGAGGGCTCGCCCTGACGTGCTCATCGGCGGTTGAGATTTGGCCAAACGAAGCTGCAAAAGTACCTGCTGAGCTGGGAGCGGCGACGAAGCTAGGGACTAGTGTTGATGCCGCAATCGATCCTAGCGTTTCATTGAAGCGGGCATCGCTCTATCTACAAATCCGTTCAAAGTATTTCTAAAAAAAGAGACCCATAGACAACTGGAGTGTGCAATGGCAAGCGTGTCCCTACGAGGAAGCTTGCATCACCGTCCTATCCATGGCTCGGGTCCAGTCGTCAAAACCCAGCGGTTGGCTTTTATCGAGTGCAAACCGATCGCAACCGTTGGTTATATCTGCCGCTGTCGAGG
>CAZZWW010000250.1:3485-4866 GCA_964657815.1 Vulcanimicrobiota bacterium
ATGATCCGATTTCTTCAGGATCGACTGTGGTATTCATCAATGGAAGCGCTGTTGCTTCGTCGATCAGCGCACGGCGGAGGCGGCCTCCACCGTGCGCACGCTCGGCAACGGCCTGACCTTCAACCCGTCGACGTCGCCAAGCCAATCCGTCGCTACGCCGCCTTCTGCAACCGCGACGACACCTGCTCGCGCAGCGTCTGCAGATCCGCCGCGAACAGCCGGATCCCGTCGGCCAGCTTCTCCGTCGCCATCGCGTCCATGTTGAGCATGAGGCGGAAGGTCTTCTCGTCCATGTGGATCTTGGCCGGCGCCTTCTTGGCCGCCTTGTCCGGCTCCATCTTGCGCACGAGCGTGCCCTGGTCGTCGGCGAGCGTCTTCAGCAGGTCGGGGGAGATGGTGAGGCGGTCGCAGCCGGCCAGTTCCTCGATCTCGCCGATGTTGCGGAACGAGGCCCCCATGACGACGGTCTTGATGCCGTAGGCCTTGTAGTAGCTGTAGATCTCGTGGACCGACTTGACGCCGGGGTCGTCGGCGGGAGCGAAGTCGTGGCCGTCCCTGGTCTTGTACCAGTCCATGATGCGCCCGACGAAGGGCGAGATGAGGAAGGCGCCGGCGTCGGCGGCGGCGATGGCCTGGCAGAGCGAGAAGATCAGCGTCATGTTGCAGTCGATCCCCTCCTTCTGCAGGATCTCGACGGCGCGGATGCCCTCCCACGTCGAGGCGACCTTGATGAGGATGCGGCTCTTGTCGATGCCGCGCGACTTGTAGTCGGCGATGATGGCGCGGGCCTTCTCGACCGTGGCCTCGGTGTCGAAGGAGAGATCGGCGTCGACCTCGGTCGAGACGCGGCCGGGCACCACCTTGGTCAGCTCGGCGCCGAAGTTGACGGCGATGCGATCGGTGACCTGGCTGGTGTGCGCCTTGCGCGAATGGCCCCACACCACCGCCTCCTCGATGAGCCGGTCGTAGTTCGACAGCTTGGCGGCCTTGAGGATCAGCGACGGGTTGGTCGTGGAATCCGTCACGCCGAAGGCGGCGAGGTTCTCGAAGTCCCCGGAATCGGAGACGACGGTGGTCATGGTCTTGAGTTGGTCGAGCTTGGAGGGCATGGGCTTCCCTTTCGTCGCGTCTCGTGATGGCGGCCGAACGTCCGCGGGCGCTCGGCGACCTTGCCACGGGCGAACGCGACCGGGCGCCGCATTGTTGCATTGCGGCGTCGCCGAGCCCTGCAAGATCACGGCCGCCCATCGGTTCGCCACGCCGTGACGCCGGCACGGTCGATCGCCACCGCCGCGTCGCCGACGCGCCGTCCGGCGATGACGAGGTCGGGCGCGATCTCGGCCAGCGGCACCAGCACGAAGGCGCGCTCGAAGAGGCTCTG
>CAZZWW010000251.1:0-4845 GCA_964657815.1 Vulcanimicrobiota bacterium
ATTCGCGGAACATGCGCCCCACGATGCCGGTCATGAACAGGAGCGGAATGAACACCGCGATCAGCGATACGGTGAGCGAGATCACGGTGAAGCCGATCTCGCGGGCGCCCGACAGCGCCGCCTCGAGCGGCTTCTCGCCGAGTTCGAGGTGGCGCACGATGTTCTCGATCATCACGATGGCATCGTCCACGACGAAGCCGGTGCCGATCGTCAGCGCCATCAGGCTGAGGTTGTCGAGGCTGAAGCCGCAGAAGTACATCGCGCCGAAGGTGGCGATCAGCGAAAGCGGCAGCGCCACGCCGGCGATGATCGTGGCGCGGATCGAGCGCAGGAACACCAGCACCACCAGCGTCACCAGCACCACCGAGAGCACAAGCGTGAACTGCACGTCGGCGATCGAGGCCTTGATCGTGCCAGTGCGGTCGGAGACGATCGTCATGTCGATGCCGGCCGGCAGTGAGGTCTTGAGCTTGGCGAGTTCCTTGCGGATGCGGTCGACGGTGGCGACGACGTTGGCGCCGGGCTGGCGCTGCACGTCGATGATGACGCCAGGCTGGCCTTGGTACCAGCCGGCGACATGGCTGTTCTCGAGTCCGTCGACGACCTTGGCGATGTCGCTCATCAACACCGGCGCGGCGTTGCGGTAGGCGACCACGATCGAACGATAGGCGGCGGCACTGTCGAGTTGGTCGTTGGCACCGATCGCATAGGCCTGCTTGGAACCGTCGAGCGAGCCCTTGGCGCCGTTGACGTTGGCGTTCGAGATCGCGTTGCGCAGGTCCTCCATGCCGATGCCGTAATCGGCCAGGCGCGACAGGTCGGCCTGCACGCGCACCGCCGGCTTGAGGCCGCCGAGGATGCCGACATGGCCGACGCCGCTGACCTCCGACAGACGCTGGCCGATCTGCGAGTCGGCGAGGTCCGACATCTCGCGGATCGTGTGCGTCTTGGAGGTCAGCGCCAGCTCGATGACCGCGGTGTCGGCCGGATTGACCTTGGAATAGACCGGCGGGTACGGCAGGTTCTTCGGCAGGGTCGAGGCGGCGGCGTTGATCGCTGCCTGCACGTCCTGCGCGGCGCCGTCGATGTCGCGATCGAGCGAAAACTGCAGCGTCACCTCGGAGAGCCCGAAGGACGATGACGAGGTCATCGAGTTCAGCGAAGGGATCTGTCCGAGCTGGCGCTCAAGCGGCGCGGTGACGAGTGCGGCCATCGTGTCGGGATTGGCGCCCGGCAGCTGTGTCGTGACCTGGATCGTCGGAAAGTCGACCTGTGGCAGTGCCGAGATCGGCAGGAAGGAATAGCCGAGCACGCCCCCGAGCAGCACCGCGACCGCAAGCAGGAAGGTCGCGACCGGCCGCCGAATGAAGAGCGCAGAAACGTTCATTCGCCGGCGCTGCTCTGATGCTGGCGTCCGCCGCCCCGGTGCCGCGGAACCTGCGGCGGTCCGGCGGTGGTGTCGGTCGCCGGCGACAAGCCGCCCTGGTGGATGGCCGCCGGCGTCTTGTCCTTGGCGGCCTCCGCCGGATCCGCCGAGGGCACGACTTTGGCGCCGTCTGTCAGCTTGGCGAAGCCGGACGTGATCAGCGTCTCGCCGGCCTTCAACCCCGAGTCGATCACCGCGTCGTTGTCGTCCTGCTGGCCGACCGAGACGAGGACCATCTTGGCCTTGTCATCGACCACGGTGAACACGAACGGCCCCTTCGGCCCTCGCTGCAGCGCGCCGACGGGGATGAGGATCGCGTTTTGGAGCGTCTGCACCTTCAAGCGCACGTTGGTGAAGATGCCCGGCCAAAGCGCGAGCTCCTTGTTGTCGAAATTGGCCTTCAGCTTCACGGTGCCGGTGGTCTGGTCGATCGTGTTGTTTACGACGGCCAACACACCGTGGTCGACCACGTCCTTGCCGCTGCCGTCGAGCGCCTGGACGTCGAGTTGGTTGAGCAGCGAGGCCTTGTTGATGCGCGGCAGCTCCTGCTGCGGGATGTTGAAGATCACGCTGATCGGCTGGATCTGCGACACGGTGACGATTCCGGTGGTGTCGGAGGCGTGGATGAGGTTGCCGACGTCGACGTTGCGGATTCCGGTGCGCCCGGCGATCGGGGAAATGATGTCGGTGTAGGACAGCGTGGTGCGGGCGCTGTCGATCATCGCCTGGTCGATCGCGATCTGCGCCTTGGTCTGCGCCACGGTCGCGACCTGGGTGTCGTACTGCTGCTGCGTGACCGCCTTGGTGGCGGAGAGCTGCTTGTAGCGATCGAGGTCGCGGATGTTGTTGGCGAGCGTCGCCTCGTCGAGCTGCTTCTTTGCGACGTCGGAATCAAGCGTCGCTTGGTACAATCGCGGATCGATCTTGGCGACGATGTCGCCGGCCTTGACCTGCTGCCCTTCCGTGAAGTTCAGGCTCATCAGAGTGCCGTCGACCTGCGAGCGGATCAGCACCGAATTCAGGGCCTGCCCGGTGCCGACGCCCTCGACGTAGACCGGCACGTCGGCCATCCGCGAGGGCGCGGTCAGCACCGGCGTCGGGCCGTCGGCACCGCCGCCGTGTTTTCCGCGCGCAGCAAGACCGGCGGCGGTCTTGCCCTCCTTGGGCTTGTTAAGGAGGCTTGTCGTGAGGAACGGGGTGACGAGCGCGACCACCACCGCGAGCCCCGCGATCCAAGCGATGAAGCGCCATATCCTCTTCACGAACGCGTATCCCCGCTCGGCGCACGACATCCGTTCGAGGCAGCCTCGAGTGGCGCGGCGCGGTGTCCGATCATGGTGATAGCGTCTGCTCCCATTGCAGCAAAGTTGCGTTGCGCCGCACGCCCCAGATAGCTGCGTGGTGCCGCTCCGCCCCGCAAGAGGCCCGTGGTCAACTCTTGTTGTGAGGGCGTGCGACCGAACGAGCGAAGAGGAAGAGCGTGAGCGTCAGGCAGGTCGCTTGACGCCGTCCCATGAGTTCACGAGGTCGATGCCCGCATCCTCGAAATGCCTCACGTTGCGCGTCGCGATGGACGTTGACGGTGCCGCGATGAAGTCGTCGTCATGGTCCACCAAGCGACCGCGAGCGGCCGCCGCGTCATCGAAGGAGCCGCTTCGGTCGCTTCGGCGCATTAGACCCCAAGGATCCTCCCACCCAAGCTTCGCTGAAGAGGCGACCGTAGGCGTATTCGAGCACGATCACGCAAGCGTCCCCGGACCCCTGTACGCCGGCCCCGCCTTGTGCCATACCCCGCGCGGGCTCCGGCCCGAGTTCGTCGCCGGCGGCATGGGGCTGCCGGTTTCCACCCTGGGCGATCTCGCTTCGCCCGCACCTGCGCAACCGCAGGGGTTTTTTATGAAGCCGCCTCGGCAGGATCGCCAGGCGCTGTCGTTTTCCCGGTGCCTCGAGCCAAGCGGCCGCCCAGCGGTGTCCAGCACGAGGCGGGACCTCCGGTCTCAGAGCACTCGCCCTGTTGCGCCCCAGACGCTCTCGTCGGGGCGATCCAAGGGCGGCGACCTGCGTCTCGACAGCCCCTCGCAATCTTGTTGTGGCGACCGACCACCCCTCCCGGCTGAGCGCGCCAGAGAGAGACACGCATGTTCGATATCCACCGTGAAGTCATCGAATGGGCCGGGCGTAAGCTCGTGCTCGAGACCGGCAAGATCGCGCGCCAGGCCGACGGTGCCGTGCTCGCCACCTACGGTGAGACCACGCTGCTCGCCACCGTCGTCGGCGCCAAGGCCCCCAAGCCGGGCCAAGACTTCTTTCCGCTGACGGTCAATTACCAGGAGAAGGCCTTCGCCGCCGGACGCATCCCCGGCGGCTACTTCAAGCGCGAGGGCCGGCCCAGCGAGAAGGAGACGCTGGTCTCCCGTCTGATCGACCGCCCGATCCGCCCGCTGTTTCCCGAAGGCTATCGCAACGACACCCAGGTCGTCGTCACCGTGCTGGCGCACGATCTCGAGAACGATCCCGACATCCTCGCCATGGTCGCGACATCGGCGGCGCTGACCCTCTCGGGCATCCCCTTCATGGGCCCGATCGGCGCGGCCCGCGTCGGCATGGTCGGCGGCGAGCTGAAGCTCAACCCCAACATCGACGAGATCAAGGAGAGCGCGCTCGACCTCGTCGTCGCCGGAACCCACGACGCCGTGCTGATGGTCGAGTCCGAGGCCAAGGAGCTGTCGGAAGACGTGATGCTCAAGGCCGTCATGCTCGGCCACTCCGGCTTCCAGCCGGTTATCGAGGCGATCATTCGCCTCGCCGAGAAGGCCGCCAAGGAGCCGCGCGACTTCGCGCCGGCCGACAACACGGCTGTCGAGAAAGCCGTCGCAGAGGTCGCCGAGGCCGGCCTACGCGACGCCTACAAGATCACCGCCAAGGCCGAACGCTACAAGGCGGTCGATGCCGTCAAGCTGAAGGTCAACACCGCTCTGACCGCCGAGGGCTACGAGCCGAAGTTCACGAAGGAGCAGATCGGCGGCGCCTTCCACGATCTCCAGGCCAAGGTCGTGCGCAACACGATCCTCGACGAAGGCGTCCGCATCGACGGCCGCGACGTCAAGACGGTGCGCCCGATCGTGTCGGAAGCCGGTTTCCTGCCGCGCGCCCACGGCTCGGCGCTGTTCACCCGCGGCGAGACGCAGGCGATGGTCGTCGCCACGCTCGGCACGGGCGAGGACGAGCAGTACATCGACAGCCTGGAAGGCACCTACAAGGAGCGCTTCCTGCTGCACTACAACTTCCCCCCCTACAGCGTCGGCGAGACCGGCCGCATGGGCTCGCCCGGCCGCCGCGAGATCGGCCACGGCAAGCTCGCCTGGCGCGCCATCCGCCCGATGCTGCCGACGGCGGCGGAGTTCCCCTACACGATCCGC
>CAZZWW010000252.1:0-4838 GCA_964657815.1 Vulcanimicrobiota bacterium
CCGCCCTTTTTCGTTCCGATTTTCCAACCTGCCTGCGGATCGGAGCCGTAACCAGCGCTCGATCCTCTCGACGGTCTGGAGCGCTGTGCCAGTCTCGACGATTTCGGTCCCGATCTCGTCGTCCTGCAGCGGCTCCAGCGTCGCCAGCTGGCTGTCGAGCAGGGCGGTCGGCATGAAATGCTGGTGGCGCGCCTGCATCCGCGCGCGAAGAATTCCGGGATCGATGGTGAGATGGATGAAGGTCAGCGGGCGCCGCGCGGCGTCCGCCAGCCTGTCGCGATAGGCGCGACGCAGTGCCGAGCAGGCGATGACAACCGTCCGCCCCTGGGCGCCGTGCTCGGCGACGGCGTGGCCGAGCTTGTCGAGCCACGGCCATCGGTCGGCGTCGGTCAGCGGTGTGCCGGAGCGCATCTTCGCGACGTTGGCGGAGGAATGGTACTCGTCCCCTTCGAGGAAGGTGGCCTGCAGCGCCGGCGCCAACCGACGCGCCACCGTCGACTTGCCACTGCCGCTGACCCCGATCAGCACCACGGCCTCGCCCGCATGTCGCTCGTCCTTGTGTGGCTCGCTCCGGTGTCCCACCTCGCTGCTATCGTCCAAACTCCGACTCCCAGCTGTTGACCGGCCGCCCGGCGCACGCCAAAGCCGCGACGCCATGCACAGCCCGCACCTCTTCCCGCTTCGCGTCTACTACGAGGACACGGATTTCTCCGGCTACGTCTATCACGCCTCGTACCTGCGCTTCATGGAGCGCGGCCGTACGGAATACCTGCGCAGCTGCGGCATCAGCAACTCGTCGCTCTTCGCCGACGAGGACGGGCTCGCCCTGGTCGTGAGCCGGATGACGCTCGACTACCTGCGCCCGGCGGTGATGGACGACGAACTCACGGTCGTCACGGAGCTCGAGGAGGCGCGCGGGGCGGTGCTGCGAATCGCGCAGCAGGTGCGGTGCGGCGCGACCGTGCTGGTCGAGGCCAAGGTGCTCATCGCTGCCATACGCCGCGGACGCGTCGCCCGGCTGCCGGCGCGCATGCGCGAGGCGCTGGCAGGCGGCAGGACATAGTCCGGTTCAGGGCTTCGGCGGTGCCGGGGCGGGCGCCGGCGCTGCCGGCGGAGCCGGCTGCCCGGCTTGGGCGGCAGTGGCGGCGGCGTTGAGGTGCATCGGCTTCTTCGGATTGGCCGCTGCGTTCTTGTCCATGCCGGGCTTGATGATGCGATACAGCTGGAAGTTCTCGGCCTCGTAGGCGGTCTTCAGCTTGTCCGGCATCGGGTTGTCGGAATCCTCGTCGGTGAAGAGCAGGTAGACGTAGTCGTACTTCTTCAGCCAGTCGTGCCAATAGGCAGTGTCGTCCGTGGAGCGGCCGACGGCGTCGATGACGAGCTGGTCGATCGTCGGCGGGGTGCCGTCCTCGGTGTCGACCATCTTCCGGTACTCGGGCCGCACGTGCATGATCTGCTTGCCGGCCGTGGTGAAGGCCGTGGTGATCAGTGCCTGGCGCTCGATGATCGCCAGCGACACGGCGTGGACCAACCCGAGGTGCTCGACCTCGTTGGGTTGGTTGTTGTCCATGTAGGCGACGAGGATCTTGGAGCCGGGCGCGATCTTGCGCACCGATTCCTTCATCTCCATCATTGCCGGTGCGGCGTTGGCCCAGGCGATGTCGACCTCGGCAACGCGGGCGCCGAGCAGGCCCAGGCTTGCCACCAGGAACAGCCGGCGCAGGTTCTCCTGCGGGAACTCGACCCGAAAGCAGGCCAGCACGAAGAAGGCGATGGCGATCGGCAGGCGCTGGTCGGCGAGGTAGGAGGCGAACAGCATCCGCGGCAGCGCCACATAGATGAGGCCGCCGACGATCAGCAGGATCATAAGCATCGGATGGATCTTCAGCATCCGCCGGCGCGCCGCCCAGACGCCCGCCGCGGCGACGAGAAAGGTCAGCGCGAAGGCGACGAGGTCGGAATAGGTCTCGATGACGTAGAGCAGGCCGTCGAGCTTGCCGTTCGATTGCCAATCCCATTCCTTGGCGTGGCCCCAGGTCGAGCTGGTGACAAGGAATCCGGCGAGCGGCAGGAACGGCAGCCCGGCACAGCAGAACTCGACCGCGCGGCGCGGCCAGGGTGCCTTGGCGACGCTGGTGGCCCAGTAGATCTCGAAGGCCATGAGGCCGATGCCGTACACGCCGACGGCGAAGAGGTGGCACAGGTAGAGCGCCACCGCGAACAGGGCCGAGACGAGGTAGCGCCAGGGCCACGCCTTCTCGCGCAGGGCAACCCAGGCGGCGAGCCCCCACAGGGCCAGGCCGACGCCGAAGAAGTAGTTCATGATCCCGATCAGGAACATGTAATTGTAGAGCAGCGGAAACCCGAGCAGCGGCAACATCGACCAGCGCTTGAACAGGGCGCGGTTCAGCGCGAAGGCACCGGACATGATCAGCGCGAAGATGGACATCGTGAACAGCTGGCTGGCCAGGTAAACGTTGACGAGCTTGGCGATCCACGGGACGATGAGGTCCATCATCAGGTTGGGCAGGATCTCCCAGTCGATCTCGTAATACTTGGCGAGATTGGGTGTACGGCCGGCATCGGCCATCACCTGCATTCGCGAGACGTGGTTGGCGTAATCCTCGAGCGGCGGCAGCGGATGCGTCAGCAGAGGGATGATCGAGATCAGCAGGAAGACGAGGAAGATGGTCACGGCCTGGACGATCGTGCGCTCGCGGCGCGCGACCGCCGGCCGGTACGTCTTTTCCGTGTAAAGGCCGTCTATGTTCATCACTCGTCCTGTCGATCGACCCGCCAGGTCGTCGCGTGGCGCTCGCGGAAGACGCGGGCGGCGTCCCCTAACATGGCGCAAGGCAGCAAGCTGTCGGCGCCGGGCCACACCGACCCGAACTTCCGCCAGAGCATCGCTTCAGCCTCGTATCATGCATGGTCTTCCTGAACGCAGGCTGATCGCCGCGCGAGCAACTCGCTGCTTTTTACAAGATTTTCTTGACGTTTTTTTCTCTTTTTGAAAGCAGGTGGAGTATTCCTTGGGCGAGAACGCATCGATACGCTGAACCTGGTGCCGGAACCGCGTCCTGAGGCAACGGTTTGCGCCTCGTCCGCGGAGCCTGCCGAAGCCATGCGTCTCTTCTCGTGTCAGAGCTGCGCCCAGATCCTCTTCTTCGAGAACACTCGGTGCGAGCGCTGCCGCCACGCTCTCGGGTTCTGGCCTACCGGCGAGGACATGCAGGCGCTCGAGCCGGCACCCGACTCAACCGGCGACACATGGATCGCAATCGGCCTTCCCGGCCGCACCTTCCGGCTCTGTGCCAACGCCACCCATGCCGTGTGCAACTGGCTCGTCGATGTCGCGGAGGGTGAGACCTTCTGCGTAGCCTGCCGGCACAATCGCGTCATCCCCGAGTTGGCCGTCGCTGACAACCGGCTCGCCTGGCACAAGATCGAGGCGGCCAAGCACCGGCTCTTCTACACGCTGCAGCGCCTCGGCCTGTGCGACGCCATCGACATGGGCGGCGGCGCCGAGCCGCTCACCTTCAAGTTCCTGGCCGACGATCCCGCAGCGCCACCGAACAAGAAGGTGATGACCGGCCACAACAACGGCACGATCACGATCGCTTTGAGCGAGGCCAACGACGCAGAGCGCGAGAAGCGCCGCAAGCTGATGGGCGAGCCCTACCGCACGTTGCTCGGACATTTCCGCCACGAGGTCGGGCACTACATCTGGGACCGGCTGGTGCGTGACGGCGGCAAGCTCACCGAGTGCCGCGCCGTCTTCGGCGACGACAGCGTCGACTACCAGCAGGCGCTCAAGCGGCACTATGCGGCCGGACCGCCGCTGGACTGGCAGGCGAACTTCGTCAGCGCCTACGCTACGGCGCACCCGTGGGAGGATTTCGCCGAAACCTGGGCACACTACCTCCATATCGTCGACACGATGGAGATGGCGAAGGCCTACGACGTCAAGCTCGCCCCGGCCGTCGATCGCGACGGCGAGTTCGCGGTCGATTACGGCATCGACCCCTACCACGCGCCCGACATCGAGGCGCTGGTCAAGGTCTGGCTGCCGGTCTCGACGGCGCTGAACTCGCTCAACCGCACGATGGGACACGATGAACTCTACCCTTTCATCCTGTCTCCGGGCGTCATCGCCAAGCTCGGCTTCATTCACGGGCTCGTGGGCCAGGCCGTTCGAGAATCCAATTCGAGGTGCCGAGCTGCGTGACTTGGACGCCTGTTAGTCCGCAGCGAGCCCGATCATCGACAGGAGACGCCTGACCGGCGCCTTGGACGCCGTGGTCAGACCGAAATCCGCGGCGATCTGAGCGGTCGAGGACAGGCCGGCAGGCAGGAAGAACGGCGCCGGCTGGTCGATGTCGTCGACAGGCGCGCCGTGGCCCAGTCCCGCCAGCGTGTATTCCGTGACGCAGCCGCGGCCGGCGGTGTCGCGCCACACGCGTCGCGTCGACGGGCCGACAAGTTCCTCGACCGGGGCTTTCTCGCCCACGCCGTGCACGTCGGTCCATTGCTTGACGATCTCGCCGGCGTTGATCGGCTTGACGACGCGGTCGGCGGTGCCTTGCCAAATCGCGACAGTGGGCCAGCCGCCGGCGTAGCCGGCCGAGGCGGCGCGCACCAGCGTCCCCCAGACCCGCGCCTCTTTGACCTTTCCGCCGTACATCGCCTCGAAGGCTTCGCCGGCGCTGGCGGCGGCGCCGAAGGGCAGGCCGGCGATGATCGCGCCGCCGGCGAAGATCTCGGGATAGGTCGCGAGCATCGCGCCGGCCATCGCGCCGCCGGCGGAGAACCCGCAGACGAAGACGCGGCGGACGTCG
>CAZZWW010000253.1:0-4831 GCA_964657815.1 Vulcanimicrobiota bacterium
AGCGCCAGCACGAGGCAGAAATGGCCGGTTTCGACGATCATCGGGCAGATCTCTCGAGGACGTAATTCCGGACGAAGCGGAGCGGAAATCCGGAACCGGCGCGCCTCGCGCTCGACCGAAAAGAGCGACGCGCACCGGTTCCGGGTTCGGCTGCGCCGCCGCGGAATGACGACCGAGCGCCGCTCACGGCGCGGCACTCGCGCGCCGGTCCGGCGGCGGGGCCGCGCCCTTCATGTCGGTGCCGGTCGGCGGCGGGGCGTCGCCCTCTTTCCAGACGCCCTGCTTCTTCAGCGAGTCGGCGACCTCCTTGGGCATGTAGCGCTCGTCGTGCTTGGCCAGCACGCTGTCGGCCGCGAAGACCCCGTCCTGCCCGACGACGCCTTCCACGACGGCGCCCTGCCCTTCGCGGAAGAGGTCCGGCAGCAGCCCGGTGTAGGTGACGCGAATGTCGTGCTTGGTGTCGGTGACGGCGAAGATCACCCGCCCCTGCCCCTCCCGCTTGAAGGAGCCGGCTTCGACCAGACCACCGATCCTCAACCGCGTGCCGGGCGCGGGCGCCTTCTGCGCGTATTCCGTCGGGCCGTAGAAGAACACGATGGTGTCGCGCAGCGCGTAGAGCGAGACGCCGACGGCCGAGCCGAACACGCCCAGCGCCAGGCCGATGATGGTGAGCCTTCGCTTCTTGCGGGTCATCGTCAGCTTTCCAGCCCGAGCTCGTGGGCGAGTGCGTCGAGGCGCTTCTTGGCGCCGTCGTCGGCGGCGAAATTGCGGCGTGCGTCGGCGAGCGCCGACTTGGCCTTGTCCTGTTCCCGAAGCACGCCGTAGGCGCGCACGAGGCGCAACCAGCCCTCGAGGTCGTCGCCCTTGGTCTTGAGGCGGTCGGCGAGCCGGTCGACCATGCCGTGGATCATCTGCTGCTGCTGTCCGGCAGGCATGGCGGCCACCGCGGCGGCCATCCTGGCCCGGCCGTCTCCCGCCTCTTCGGCCGCCCCTCCGTTGTTCATGGCCGTCGGCGGCGGCGCCATGGGCTCGCCGGTGGCGGCGGCGATTCGCGACCGGATCGTCGGAATCCACGGTGCGTTGGCGGGACCGTCGGCGACGATCGCCTTCCAGATCGTCACCGCCTTGGTCTTGTCGCCGCCCTGCTCGGCGGCGAGCGCGAGATAGAAGCGCGACCGCGGCGACTTCGGATCGAGCTTGGCGGCCGCCTCGAAATGCTGCGCGGCCTCGGGCGTGACGTGGCCGTCGGCCAGCATGGTCTCGTCCTCGCCCAGCGCCGACAACCGTTCCTCGGTCGGGCCGAGAATTCGGATTTCCTGGCGGTAGGCCGTGGCGGCGCCGTCGGTACGGCCGAGCTGCGTATAAAGGCGCGCGAGCAGGGACCAGCCGCGACCATCGTTCGGGTTGGCGGCGACGGTGCGCTCGAGCTTGGCCATGACCGTGGCCATGTCCATCTTGGACGGATCGGCGTTGAGCCGCGCCTCCAGCGGCGCGTCCGGCATGTTGGGCTCGCCGACGTCCACGTAGAGTCCGAGCGCGGTGGCAGGGACCAGCAGGACCACGGCCAGCGCCACCCAGCGGGCGACCGAAGGCGAGCTCCGGCCCACGTCGTCGGGTGCCGTTCGGCTCGCTGCCATCAGGCGGCGAGCCGCCTCGTTGCGAGCCGTCGCCGCCTCCGAATCGCCGATCACGCCGCGGGCCACGTCGCGATCGATCTCCGCGGCCTGCGCCTTGTAGAAGGAGACGTCGAGTTCGCGAGCATCCGTCGTGGCCGGCGCGCGCGACAACGGCCAGAGCACGGCCAGCACGGCCGCCCCGGTCAGGAATGCGAAAATCACCCAAAGCATCAACAAAGGCGCACCCGGTGCCCGTTCCTCGTGTTCCGCCCCGCGGCGCCGTCTTGGACTGGCGTTGGGCTCGTCTTAACCTCCGCTTCCGGCGCGGAAAAGGCGGATTGTTGTCACGCCTCGACGTCTAGCGGAAGCGCAACGGAAGGCTGAAGGAGAGGGTCGTCTCGCTCATCGCCGCCGGCATCGGCGGGAAGGGCTGCGCACGCTCGAGCATCGCCATCGCCTCTTTGTCGACGGCCGGCATGCCGGATGTCTTCGCGATCGTCTTCGACACGATCGCACCGTCGCGCCCGACGGTGAAGCTCACCTGCGCCGTGGCCGGCTCCCTGAGGCCGATGGTGCCCGCCGGCTTCTTGTCCTCCAGCCGGGCGACGATCTGGCGAACCCAGAACTCTCTCGGATTGCGCCGCTCGACGCGCTCGGCGTCGTGCCGGCGTTCCATTTCGTATGTGACGATGATCGGCAGGGTTTGGGCCGCACGAGCGACACCGGCGACGAAGAGCACGAGGGCAAGCGCAACCACTGCGGACAAGAGACGACGGGGACCCATGAAGACGATCCTATCTCGAATTCGCTCGCACTTGTGACGTCGATCAAGCCGTTGGTTGGCACGTGGCGCAGACGCCGTCGATTTCCTGGACCTTTCGCTCGACCGTGAAGTGCAGACGCTCCGCCAAGGCCACGATCTCGCCGTCGATCGCCGCCGAATCGACCTCGATCGCGCTGCCGCATTTGGTGCAGGAAAACACGATGCCGTGATGGTCGTGGGCGTGATCGATATGGTCGCAAGGCGCATAGACTTGCCGGCTCTCGATCTTCACCACGAAGCCATTGTCCACCAGGAAGTCGAGCGTCCGGTAGACCGTCGGCGGCGCGACGATGCGCTTCTGCACCTCAGCCAGCTTCTGAATGATCGTGTAGGCGCCGAGCGGCTGACCGGCCCGCGCGAAGATGCCGACCACCTCGCGCCGCAGCGCGGTCATCTGCAGGCCACGGCCCTGGCAGGCGGTCTCGACTTGGGTGATCCACTCGGCTCCGGGCATGGCACCCTTGTAGCGCGCGTGGGCGCACGCCGCCACAAAGGACGCGTTCGCCTCGAGCTTGAGTGATCGCGGCGACGTCCTCTTAACCGGATTTTCAACGGCCCGTGCGCATCGTCGCGGCAGTCCGAAGCGTATCGAGAGTCCGCGCCCATGTCCGCCGCCTCCGCCGACCTCCTCCGTATCGTTCAGGTCGCGGCCACCGCTGTCGCCGCGATGATCGCGTTGGGCGCGTCGCGGCTGCCGTCGCAGGCGCAGACCAGCCACATGCTGGTGATCCCCGCCTCCGACGGCTACGGCTTCGACGATTGCCTCGCCGGCAACAAGGCCTGCGGGCAGACCATCGCCGACGCATGGTGCGAGGCCCACGGCATGACCGCCGCCGCCTCGTTCGGCCGCGCCGACGACATCACCGCCTCGATCGCGCCCACGACCAAGGTCGCCGCCACCAGGATCGAGTCCGGCTCGTTCATCGTGAACTGCCGGGATTAGCCTTCACGGCACGCCGGGCCACGGAACGGAACGACTCGGCTCGCGATTTCCCCTGCGCAACCAGGAGATTGTTGATGTCGAAGATCATCGCCGCCGCCCTCGTCGCCGGCACGGCCGGACTCATGATGGGCGCCCCGGCCCAGGCCAAGGGCTGCATCAAGGGTGCCGTCGTCGGCGGCCTCGCCGGGCACATGGCGGGTCACGGCAAGATGGGCGCCGCGGCCGGATGCGCGGTCGGCCACCACGAGGCCAACAAGAAGGACGCGCAGCAGCCGCCGGCCGGCAAGTAGCCGATCATCGGTCGTCCCGCCTCCGCGGGGCGACCTGTCATTTCAGCGGCAACCCGTTGACGGTCAGGCCTCCGCTTTCCGTCACGACCTCCCATTTCAGTCTGCCGTCGGCCTGAGGCCTGCCGAGCGCCTTCGCCACCGTGAGCATCTGCACCGCCTGAGCGGCGATCGGGTCGCCGTCCGAAGCGTTGATGATCGCGGTGATCTCCTGGTCGAGGCCCTTCACCTCGATCCTCGCCTTGCCGGAGCCGTCGCTGGAGAAGGCGCCGAGTACCGAGAGGGTCATCGCATCGTTGGAGAGCGTGGACGGCTTGATCGCCAGCGTCGGGGGCCCGTTCGGCGTCAGGGCCGCCACCGCCTCCGCCGTCGTCTCCGGCGAGACGACCTCGTCCTTGGCGACGTCGGCGCCCTCGACGAGCACGCGCGCCGCCTTGCCCACATCGAGTGGCGAGGTCGCGAGATTGAGATCGACGCTACGTGGCATCGCGGCCGCCGCCCAAGTCGGCAGCGCCGGCACCGAGACGGCGACATCCGATACCTTGACGGACAAGCCGGGCCCCTCCGTCGCGTTTCCGCCGTCGTAGGCGACCGCCTCTGCGAATGAGCCGATCTTCACGTTCCCCTGCGCGAACGAGGCCGATAGCCCATGCCCGTCCACGTGCCCGGCGACGGCGGCGACATACGGGATCATCGCCAGCACCAGGCTCTTCAGCTTGGGCTGCTCGGCGACGAGTTGCGCGCGCGTCGGATGGGCGACGAGAAAGGCCCAGAGGTCGAGCAGTGCCGAGACGCGTTCGTGCGAGGCCGAGGCCTCCACCGTGGCGGCATCGACCTCGAGCGAGACGTCGCCCACCGGCGCCATGGACGTGCGCTTCGACGCGGGATCGGCATGGGACTGGTAGCGTAGCGTCTTGTCGTCCTGCCGCAGGCTCGAGGAGACGTCGTTCGGGCTCGGACCTTGAGCCTCGCCGACTTGCTTGCCCTCCTCGGTCAACTCGCTACGCTGGGTGCGGCTCTCCTGGGTCACTGACGTCCTGTTGCCACCAAGCTGCGTCTCCTGGTGGGTGAACGCTTCGAGCTTGGGGTCGAAGATCCCGTCCGAGCCGGAGCTGAGGAACTGGACCGAGTAGGACAGGCCCTTCTTGGTCGTGATGCCGAT
>CAZZWW010000254.1:0-4812 GCA_964657815.1 Vulcanimicrobiota bacterium
GGCCGCGCCGTGGTCGAGCCGCGGCGCTAGCCGCCGCGATCACGCTCCAGCGGGATGGTCGGGCGCGTGCGTGTGCCGACGACGGTGTACATCGGCATGCGCCGGCCCTGCAGAAGCTGCGTGTGGTAGGTCACCACCGTCTTCTCGAACCCGAGCACGCCCAGGAATTCGACCACCAGCCGGGGCGGCAGGTTCCACCAGGTTTCCCATGGTCCCCCGCGTGCGAAGCGTGGCTTGAACTGCTGGGCTCGGCCGAGCAACCGGCTGGTCCAGCGCGACAGCGGATGCGCGCCGGGCAGGATGTCGGCGACGATCACGGTCTGTGTCGTCAGCCGCAGCGCGTTGTGCAGCGCCAGGAAAGGATCGCGGAGATGCAGCAGGATGCTGCCGAAGACGCAGATGTCGACCGGGCCGAGCGCCTCGTCGATGGCGTAGACCGTGCCGTGTGCCATCCGTGCCGACGAGGCGAAGGCGTCGTGGCACAGCCAATAACCGTTGTTGATGGCGCCGATGTGCTGCCTTCGGACACGCGCGTGCTCGGCGGCGTCGAGGCTCGACAGCGGCACGATGTCCCATCCCTGAGCCGGCGACAGGTCGTAGGAGGTCACGCGGGCGCCGGCTTGCTCCATGTGGAAGCTGAGAAGCCCGGTGGCCGCGCCAACGTCGAGTGCGGTTCGGCCGGCGAACTCGACGTGGCCGAGATAGGCGTCGATCCCGGGCTCGAGGTCCCATTCCCCTTCTACGCGACCATGTCCGGGAATGGTGGTGGAATGGTAGAAGTAGCAGCGATCGAGCGACACCGGCTCGACCGGCGCGTCGACGAAGACAGCGGCGCTCACGGCGCCGCGACGACTGCTTGCGGCAGGACGCAGTCCGTCGGAGCGAAGGCGCCCTTTAACGTGAAATTAACCATTACGGGCCTGTGGTCCAATATCGCGTCGGGCGCGAAAGATTCGCGCGATGGAAGATTTTGCAAAGCGTACATGCCGCATCCTGGTGGCAGACGCTAGCGCAGTGAACCGCCACCTCGAAGCCGCATAGGGCGGCTCGATCGTCATTCTCGTTTCCTCGATGGTTGAGTGCCACGATGCTGCATTCGAACTGGTGCTACGCGATCCTGGTCGGCGTCAGCCTCGTCACGTTGGCCTGCCTTTCGGCTTTCCCCCGGAACATTCGCGCGTCCAAGATGGTGGTCGGCGTGACCCTCGCCGTGATCATCGTCACGATCGCCGGCATTCTCCTGTTCAACCTCCAGAACACAGCCGTGCTCGGCCGCCGCGCGATCCGCGATACCTTCGACATGATGCGCACGGCGCAGCGGCTCAGAGCGGACGTGGCCAGCGCCGAGGCCGCGCAACGCGGCGCCATGCTGGCCTCCGATGCGGGTCTCACCGCCGCTTTCGCCAAGGCTGCCGATCAAGCCGGACAGGATTCGGATGTGCTCAGCAAGATGGCGGCGGCGCAGCCGCGGCTTGCCAGCCCCGTCCTGCGGCTGGTCGGTGCCGTCGGCCTGGAACTCGCGCACCTGCGCGAGTCGATGTCGCGACCGAAGGCCGACTCGGGCTCGCCCGACCTGAGGCAGGCCATCCTGCAGCCCGCGCTCGCCGCCGATGTCGAGAGGCTCGTCGCCGAGTTCCGGCAGCGCGCGCAGGCCAAGGCCGAGATCCTCATCGAGGATGACAGGCGCGCCGATTTCTGGGTCGGCACCTGCACCGTGATGCTGCTCTCCGGCGCGCTCCTCGTCATCGCCGGCGCGGCGCTGCTCGCCGCCAGGGACCTCCGCCGCTTCCAGGCGCGCGACCGCGACATCGCCGATCGCAGCGAGATGCTGGAGCTCGCCGGAGAGATCGCCAATATCGGCCATTGGCGCATCACCTATCCCGACACGCTTTATTGGTCGGACCAGATCTTCCGCATCTACGGCATCGACCCGGCAGACGGACCGCCGCCACTCGCTAACGCCATCGAGGCTTTCGTGCCGGAGGATCGCGACAAGATCCAGGCGCTCGTCGAGGCCGGGATGGCGGAAGGCGAAGGCTGGCACTTCGAGGCCAAGCTGATCCGCACCGACGGCGCGATCGTGGACGTGATCTCCCGGGCCATCTGCGCCAAGGACCAGGATGGCAAGGGCACGTCGGTGTTCGGCGTCTTCATGGACGTAACGCTGTTTCGCGCGTCCGAGCGCTCGCTCGCCGAGAGCGAGCGGCTCTACCGGCTCATGTCGCAGAACGTCAACGACGTGCTGATCCGCATGGACGGTGATGGCCTGCTCTGCTTCGTCGCGCCCTCGAGCGGCAAGCTCATCGGCCGTACATCCGAGGAACTGCTCGGCACCTCGCTGGCCGAGATCCTCCACCCCGAGGATCGCATCGCGCTCGCCACGAAGGTGGCGAGATGGCTGCCCGCCATCGGCGGCAGCTATTCCGGGCTCGAATTCCGCCTCCGTCACGCCGACGGACGCTGGGTTTGGGTCGAGGCCGACGCCTGCCCCTACGTCGAGAACGGCGTCGAGCTCGGCACGATCGCCGTGATGCGTGACATCCGCCTGCGGAAGGTGGCCGAGGAGCGTATCACCGCCGCGATGGAGACGGCCCAAGCCGCGCGCAGCCAGGCCGAGACGGCGAACCAGGCGAAGTCCGACTTCCTCGCCGCGATGAGCCACGAAATCCGCACGCCGCTGAACGGCATCATCGGCTTCACCGGCCTGATGCTCGACAACGCGACGCTCGTCGGCGATCTGCGCCGCCACGCCGAGATCGTGAGTTCGTCGGGCGCAGCGCTGCTGACGGTCATCAACGACATCCTCGACTTCTCGAAGATCGAGGCGGGCGCGATCGAGATCGAGGAGGTCGCGTTCGCGCCGCGTGCCGTCATCGCCGACGCACTTTCGATCGTGCGCGGGATGGCGGTGCGCAAGAACCTCGACATATCGGCCGTCATCGACCCGGCGCTGCCCGAGGGACTGAGCGGCGACCGCGCCCGCATCCAGCAGATCCTGCTCAACCTCCTGAACAACGCCGTGAAGTTCACGCCGAGCGGCGCGGTGACGCTGAACGTGCGCGTGGAGAAGGCCGATGCGGCGAGCGCTCGGTTGCGGCTCTCGGTGGTAGACACCGGAGTCGGCATTCCGCGATCCAAGCAGGATCGGCTGTTCAAGCGCTTCAGCCAGGCCGATTCCTCCGTGTCCCGGGAGTTCGGAGGGACGGGCCTGGGTCTCGCCATCTGCAAGCGCCTCATCGAATTGATGGACGGCGAGATCGGCGTGTTTTCCGAGGAGGGCCGCGGCTCCAACTTCTGGTTCACGCTCACCCTGCCGTTGGCGACGATGCCCGCGCTCGTGCCGGCGGTCGCAGGAACGGCCGAGGCGACCGGCCCGACCGGCCGTCTCCTGCTTGTCGAGGACGTCGACGTGAACCAGGTGCTCGCTCGCGCCCTGCTCGAGGCGGAAGGGCACCGCGTCGACGTGGTCGGTTCCGGCGAGGCGGCACTCGAGAAGCTGCGCGACGGGACCCGCTACGATCTGGTCCTCATGGACGTGCAGATGCCGGGCATGGGCGGCATCGCCGCGACACAGGCCATCCGCGCGCTACCCTTTGGTGTCACGTTGCCGATCGTCGCGATGACCGCCAACGTGCTGCCCGACCAGATCCGCGGCTTCAAGGAAGCCGGCATGGACGATCATATCGGCAAGCCGATCAACCGCCAGGATCTCAGGGCCAAGCTCGACCGCTGGCTCGAGGCGAGGCGCGATGCACCTGCGATGCCGGATCGGATGCCGGTGCTCGACGAGGCGACGTTCGAAACGATCGCGGAACTGCTTGGTCCGGCCAAGACCCTGTCGACGCTGCAGAAGCTCATTGTCGAGCTGGAGACGCGCTTCGTGCCCCCTCATGGAGAAGAAGCGCACGAGCGCTTCGATCGCGATGCCCACGTCGTGACCTCGGTCGCCGGCATGCTCGGCTTCAACGATCTGTCACGCTGCTGCGCAGAGATTCTCGCGCTTCAACCGGGCGACGTGCTCGGCTTCGCCGGCGCGGCGCGGGCGGTCGTGCTGGCCAAGGATGTGACGAGCCGTCGCGTGATCGCGATGATCGGCGAACGCACCACGGCGGCACGGCCCGATCAGGAACGCCAGCGCTTCGCCGCCTCGACAAGGTAGTCGCGGAAGACCTGCACGCGGGCGACGTTCTTCATTTCCTCGGCGTAGACGAAGAACACCTCGAGCTCGGGCGTCACCGTCTGCGGCATCAGCACCACGAGCTGGCTGTCGGGATCGACGAGGTAGTCCGGCAGCGTGGCGATGCCCAGCCCGTCCACCACGGCGCGATAGAGCGCCGGGATGTTGTTGACGGCGAAAGCCGCCGGCCGCGGGTTCTTGGCGCCGCGCTCCAGATGAAGATGGGCGTTCAGGTTGTCGATCAGGAAACTGTTGCCGGCGAAGGACAGGCCCAGCAGCCGGTGCTGGTCCAGCTCGTCGAGCGTCTTCGGCTCGCCGTGCTCCTTGATGTAGGTCGGCGAAGCATAGAGGTGATACGAGATCGAGAAGAGCCGGCGGCGGATCAGGTCGGGCTGGGCCGGCTCGCGCAGGCGGATCGCGAGGTCGGCCTCGCGCATCCCGAGATCGAGATCGTCGTCGGTCAGCAGCAGCTTCACCTTCACGTCGGGATAGGCGTCGAGGAACCCCTTGAGGCGCGGCGTCAGCCAGCCCGTGCCGAAGCCGAGATTGGTGGTGATGCGAAGGTCGCCTTTCGGCCGCTCGCGGCTGTCGGTCAGGCGCGAGCGCGTGGCGTCGAGCTTGGCGATGACGTCCTG
>CAZZWW010000255.1:0-4537 GCA_964657815.1 Vulcanimicrobiota bacterium
AAACCCTTGCCGCCCGGTTCGGCTGAAAAGCTCGTGGCGAGCAGCGACTCGCCCTCGCGGGGGAGCCGGGCTACCTTTGCACAGCAGGCAACCACAAAGCTTCCGAGAACGAACAAGGAGCCGTGCGCATAGGACATTCTCGTGGACGGAGCTCGCGGGGCTGGATCGTGGAGATAGCTTGAATCGACGTCCCGACCTAGCGACCCTGATCCAGTTCGGTAACGACACGGCCGAGCCCCGCTACCGCCAGCTCGAGACGCAGATGCGCGAGCTCATCGCCACCCGGGTCTATGCGCCCGGCGCCACGCTTCCGGCCGAACGCCTCCTCGCGGAAGCCCTCGGCATAAGTCGCACCACCGTCACGCGGTGCTATTCGCTCCTGCGCGAGGAAGGCCTGGTGCGTGCGGCCGGCCGGCTCGGCTACATCGTCGAGGGCGCGCCTGCGCGACTGAACCCCGGCATGGACCGGCTCAAAGGGTTCACGGAGGAGATGCAGGAGCTCGGTCGGACGCCGAGTTCCGACGTCCTCGACGCCGGCGTGCGCCCGGACCGCGCCATCGCGGAACTCTTCGGTCTGCCGTCGGCCACGCCGCACCTGAAGCTCGAGCGCGTCCGGCGGGGCGACGGCGTGCCGCTGTCGCACGAGATCGCTTGGTACAACCTGGCTGTCGTGCCGGCTTTGGCGGATGCCGACGTCGAGAGCTCGATCTATCGCCAGTTGACCAGCCTGGGAACGCGTCTCGTCTCCTGCGATCAGACCATCGAGGCTACCGAGCCGACCGGCGAGGAATGCGCCATCTTCGGCTTCGCCGAGCCGGTTCCCTGCCTGCTGATCAAGCGCCGTTCCTACGATCTGCAAGGCCGCATGATCGAGTACGTGGAAGGGCTGTTTCGCGGCGACAGCTACACCTATCGGCTGAGGCTCGGGATTTGACGATCGTCACCGGTCTCATCTGCTTGGGTGAGGACGCCCCGACCCGAGTCGCCTAATCAACGGGAATGGTCCGGAATCCTCTCCTAAAGAAATATATCTTCGGCTTGACCTCGCGACGTGGGAACTTCTCCGTCAGCTTCGCCGCCGCCAACGATGCGGGTGCCTTGGCGCACGTCGCCCGATGGCTCGAACGAAGCGGCTCCGCCGACGACGGCGTCGTCAGGATCGTCGGGCCGGACGGTCGCGAGGTCACGCAAGCGGATGCGCGCCCTCGCGATGCGCAGGTCCCGGACAGCCCCGAGCCCGGCGCGTAGGGGCCGCCGCGTGCGACGATCCATGCCGGAACCGCCGACTCAGTCGGCGCCCCAGCGCTCCGCCGCCGCGTCGTCCGTCGCCTTGGCCTCGACCCAGTCGCCGGCAGTGCCGTCGGTGCGGTGTTCCTTCTTCCAGAAAGGGGCGCGGGTCTTGAGGTAGTCCATCAGGAAGCTGGCGGCGCCGAAGGCGGCGGCGCGGTGGCGGCTGGCGGTGACCACCAGCACGATCGGCTCGCCCGGCGCGATGCGGCCGTGGCGGTGGATCAACGTGGCGCCGGCGAGCGGCCAGCGCGCCTCCGCCTGCGCCGCGACGCGGGCGATCTCGGCTTCCGCCATGCCGGGATAGTGCTCGATCTCGAGCGCCGCCAGCGTGCCGCCCTCGTCGCGGCAGAGTCCGGTGAAGGCGACCACGGCGCCGACGTCGACGCGGCCGGCCGTGAGCGCCGCGCTCTCGGCGGCGACGTCGAAGGGCGCGGCCTGGACCCGGATGGTCGCCATCAGCCGCCGGTCATCGGCGGGAAGAACGCAATCTCGCGGGCGCCGGCGATGGCGGTCTCGGGTCGCACGTGGATGTGGTCGATCGCGGCGCGAACCGTGCGGGCCTGCGCGAACGCCGCCTCGTAGCCCTCGCCGCGGGTCTGCAACCAGGCGACGAGGTCAGCCACCGTCCCGACCCCTGCGGGCGGCTCGAGCTGTTCCTCGGCCTTGCCGACGCGCTCGCGCACCGAGGCGAAATAGACGAGCTTCACGGGCAAGGCCTCCTCACGCGGTGCCGTCCTCGATCGCGATGATGTGGCGGATGCCGGTGAAGAGGTAGTCCCAGCCGGTGTAGAGGGTGAGGATCGCCGCGATCCAGAGCAGCGTCAGACCGATCTCGGTTGCGTGGGGGGTCACCCTGTCGCCGGCGACACCTGCGATCAGGAAGCCGAGTGCGATGAGCTGGGCCGTGGTCTTCCACTTGGCGACCCGCGAGACGGGCAGCGACACCTTGAGCTCGGCCAGGAACTCGCGCAGCCCCGAGACGAGGATCTCGCGGCAGAGGATCACGATGGCGGCGACCACGTGCACGCCGGCGATGGTGCGGTCGTTGACCAGCATGAACAGCACGGCGGCGACGAGCAGCTTGTCGGCGATCGGGTCGAGCATGCGGCCGAGCGAGGACTGCTGCGACCAGGCGCGGGCGAGATAGCCGTCGAAGAAGTCGGTGACGGCGGCGGCGGCGTAGAGCGCGAAGGCGGTCCAGCGCATGGCGTCGCTGCCGGGCCTGTACAGGCACGCCACGACCAGCGGCACGGCGACGATCCGGCCGTAGGTCAGGAGGTTGGGCAGGCTCCAGCGATGGCTCCTGCCCGAGGAGATCGCCGTCATCGCCATGGGCCACACAGAACCATGGGCCACACAGACAGGAGGCGTCGGACGGCGTCAAGGCGAAGGCGGGCGAACGGGCTTCGGGACTCATCTGGGCTTGTCGGGCAGCAGGCGGACGATGTCCTCGGCCAGGGTCATCAAGGGCATGCTCTGCAGAGTGACGCGGCCCGGACCGGTGAGCGTCGCGAGATGAAGGCCGTTGGTTTCGAGCAGCCCGTTCTCGAAGCCGGGCACCTGCTCGATCACGAGGGCGACCGTCGGATCGAGCACGGCGACGTGGTCGGCGGGAACGCGCAGGTTTTCACCCCGGGCGAGTTCGCGCTCCACCGGCACGCCGGACATCGCGAGGAACAAGGTGCCGGGACCAACGAGGCGCAGCATGACGAAGTCGTAGCTGTACGTGATGCCGCCGAGCTGCTTCTCCCAGATCGGCCTCGCCTCCATCGGCCTTGCAGCGCACAGCAGGGTCTCCTGGCGGCAGATCAGGACCTCGCCGGGACCGAGTTCGACGGGAACGATCGCGCTGGCACGATGCGGCACGAAGGCGAGGCTCGCCGCGGTCCGGGCCCTGTATTCGACCGTGAACGGCTCATAGCCGTCGGGCGACCTGAAGCCTCCGAACAGGCCCCTGCCAGCGTTGGTCGACATCTCGATGCCGGCCTCCATCCAGAGCATCGCCGCGGTCGAGCTGAAAAGCGCCTCGCCGGCATCGAGAGCGACGGTGAGGATCGGCATCGACGATGCGGAGAGGCTGTGGCGCAATCGGCGGCCTCAACCGTCGCTCGAAAACACGCCGGACCCGCTCGATGACGGCTCCTTGTCGGGCAGGTAGCGGCCGATCTCCTCGGCGAGGTTCATGATCGGCATGCTCTGCAGCGCGACGTGGCCCGGCCCGGTGAGCGTGGCGAGGAACAGCCCCTCGCCGCCGAAGACGATGTTGCGAAAGCCCTTCACGCGCTGGATGTCGAAGCCGACGCTCGGGTCGAGGATCCCGACGTGGCCGGCATGGACCAGCAGGACCTGCCCTGGTGCCAGATCGCGTTCCACCACCTCGCCGGAGAGGTCGAGGCAGACGAGGCCCGGGCCGGTGACGCGCTGCAGGATGAAGCCCTCGCCGCCGAAGACACCGGCGCCGAGGCGGCGCTGCCAAGCGACGTCGACCGATACCGACTTCTCGGCGCAGAGGAACGTCTCCTTGCGGCAGATCAGGCTTTGCCCGGCGCCGAGCTGCACCGGCATGATCGTGCCGGGAAAGCGCGGGGCGAAGGCGACGATCCCGCGTGCCTGCGCCGTGAAGTCGGTGATGAACAGCGTGCCGCCGGAGAACGAGCGCTTGAGTCCGGCGAGGAAGCCGCCACCGGTGTTGGTGCTCATCGCGACTGCCGGATCCATCCAGCACATGCAGGCGGTCTGACTGAACACGCACTCGCCCGGCTCGAGGGCGAACTCCACCGTCTGCATGACCGTGCCGGTCAGATGATACTGCATGACGGCTCGCCTCGATCGAGGACGCGAAAAATGCGCCGTGCCAGGAGATAGCTTGGCTGCGATTTGCGGCAAGGCTCGGTCGGACGGCCGCACACCCCGCTTTCGCCGAAATGTCGCGGCATGGTGGCCGCGATGTCCGATCCGCCACGCCTCTATCTGATCACGCCCAAGCTCTCCGAGGCCGGCGCCTTCCCAGCCAAGCTTGAGGCGGCGCTCGACGCCGCCGACGTGGCCTGCGTGCTGGTGCGCCTCGGGGTGCCCGACGAGGGTGCCGCCAAGGCGATCGTGCGCGCGCTGGCCCCGGCGGTCCAAGGCCGCGGCGCGGCGCTGCTGGTGGAAGGCGACGGGCGTTTCGATTCGCGCGTCGTCGGCCGCACCGACGCCGACGGGCTCCACGTCGCCGGCGCTGGGCCGGCGCTGGACGAGGCCCTGG
>CAZZWW010000255.1:4549-4798 GCA_964657815.1 Vulcanimicrobiota bacterium
TCGTCGGCGTCGGCGGCCTCGGCGATCGCGATTCCGCGATGCATGCCGGCGAAAGCGGGGCGGACTACCTGATGTTCGGCGGTCCCGACGAGAGTGGCGATGCCGACTCCGTCGCGGAGCGCGTCGCCTGGTGGGCCGAGATCTTCAATGTGCCCTGCGTCGGCTATTGCCGCGACCCGGCCGACGCCGTCGCGATGGCGCGGGCGGGCGCCGAGTTCGTCGCGCTCTGCGACGGCATCTGGGACGACC
>CAZZWW010000256.1:0-4771 GCA_964657815.1 Vulcanimicrobiota bacterium
GAGGCGTGGCCGCCGAGCATGGGGCCGCCACGCGGCTGCGCCATGTCGCCGATGAGGATGCCGGGGTAGCTGGTGGTCTGGCGCACGCGCGCGGCGAGCCGCTCGATGAAGGCGATGAGCTGCGGGTGGCCGTAGAAGCGGTTGCGCGAGGGCCGCATCACCTGCCAGTCCGGCCCGTCGAGCGGCAGCGCGCGGGCGCCGGCGATGCAGCCCCGCGCGTAGGTGCCGTAGATATGCGCCGGGCCGGCCGAGGGGTCGCGCTCGCGGCCGAACACCTCCTTGGCCGGCAGGTTCGGGTTGGCGAGATCGCCGATCGGCGGCGGCGCGTGCGGCTCGAGCGTGCCGCGATCCTGCGCGTGCACCGGGCCAGCGAGGGCGACGACCAGGAGGACGGCGGGAAGCGCGCGACTCAGCATCGATGAGACCCTGTCCGCCGCAGCCCCGCGCGGCACGTCTGACGATGCCGCGGTTTCGTGGCCGATCGATGGCTCGCCGAGAGATCGACGATCGTATCAGAGCGTTGCGTCATGCGGCGAGCGATCCTAAAATCGGGTTTCAGGCCAGCGTTTGCGAAGCCCATGGCGGACCATGTCGAAGGCAAACGCAAGTCGACCAGAGCCAAGCACGAGGAAGGTTCGGCGCGGAATAAGACCGACGCCGGCAACGGAAAAGCGGACGAGATCTGGCGGCCTCCGCGGCAGCGGCCTCCGACCTGGAAAGGGCCTTGGCTTCAGTCTTACGACGTCGACAAGTCGGAGCCGGCGATGAGCAAGTACGAAGACGCTCTCGCGTTGATGGAGGGCGAGGTGACCAACACGCAGGAGGTCATAGGCCTGCTGTTTTCGGCGACGGCCGAAGGCGATCATCGCGCTCAGTACGCCCTCGCGACGTGGCTGTTGCACGGTAGGCGCATCGCCAAGGACGCGAAGAGGGGCGCGCAGATGCTCAGGGAAGCGGCTCGCCACGGCAACGCCAACGCGATGTTCGATCTCGCGGTCTGCTACGAGACGGGTGCCGGGTTGGAGAAGAACCTGGAGAAGGCCTTTGCCTATTATCGCCGCTCGGCGAAGGCCGGTGACCGCCAGGCCGGTGCCGAAGTAGGTCGCATGATGTACTACGGCATCGGCACGGCAAAGGACCGCGGCGGCGCCCAGAAGTGGCTGGCCGATCGGGAGGGTGAGCCGGCGAAGCTGTCGGCCTGACGCTAGCCCAGCGCCGCCAGCCACCGCTCCGCCTGCGCCCGCACGTTGTCCGGCGCGGTGCCGCCGTAACTCGTGCGGCTCGCGACGGAGTTGCGGACGCCGAGCACGTCGAAGACGCCCATTCCGAGGCGCGGCTCCTCGCCCTGCATCTCGGCCAGCGTCAGCCCCTCGAGCCCGACCTTGCGCTTGGCGGCGAGCGCGACCAGCCGCCCGGTGACGTGATGGGCGTCGCGGAACGGCATGCCGTGCACCCGCACGAGATAGTCGGCGAGGTCCGTCGCAGTGGAGAAGCCGGAGCCGGCGGCGGCTTCCATGCGCTCGGTGTCGGGCGCGAGGTCGGAGACCATGCCGGTCATCGCCGCGAGGCAGAGCGAGAGCGTGGCGAGCGCGTCGAACGTACCCTCCTTGTCCTCCTGCATGTCCTTGGAATAGGCCAGCGGCAGACCCTTCATCACCACCAGCAGGCCGGTCAGCGCGCCGATCACGCGGCCGGACTTGCCGCGCACCAGCTCGGCGGCATCGGGGTTGCGCTTCTGCGGCATGATCGAGGAACCGGTGGAGAAGCGGTCCGACAGCGCGGCGAAGCCGAATTGCGGGGTCGACCACAGCACGATCTCCTCGGCGAAGCGGCTGAGATGCGTGGCGCAGATCCCCGCGGCGGCGAGCGATTCGAGCGCGAAATCACGGTCGCTGACGCTGTCGAGCGAATTGGCCGTGGGTCGATCGAAGCCGAGCGCCTTCGCCGTGGCGTGGCGGTCGATCGGGAACGAGGTGCCGGCGAGCGCGGCGGCGCCGAGCGGGCACTCGTTCATACGGCGACGGGCATCGGCGAAGCGGCCACGGTCGCGCGCGAGCATCTCGACATAGGCGAGCAGGTGGTGGCCGAAGGTCACGGGCTGCGCGCTCTGAAGATGGGTGAAGCCCGGCATGACGCTGTCGGCGTGCTCCCGCGCCCGCGTCGCCAGCGCCTTCTGCAGGCCGGCGATCTGGCCGATCAGCTGGTCCACGGTGTCGCGGACCCAGAGCCGGAAATCCACGGCGACCTGATCGTTGCGGGAGCGCGCCGTGTGCAGCCGTCCCGCTACGGGGCCGATCTCGGCGGCGAGCCGCGCCTCGACGTTCATGTGGATGTCTTCGAGCGAGCGCTCGAAGGCGAAGTCGCCCCTCTCGATTTCGCCACGGATCGCCTGTAGCCCCGCCGCGATCGCGTCGGCATCGGCGCGATCGACGATCCCGGCGTCGGCCAGCATCGCCACGTGGGCGAGCGAACCGGCGATATCCTGGGGCGCGAGCACCTTGTCGAAGCCGATCGAGGCGTTGATCTCTTCCATGATCGCGTCGGGTGCGCTGTCGAAGCGGCCGCCCCACATCTTGTTGCTCATCGGACCCCGGAATTTCGCAGTGGGAAGGCCAGCATGACGGCGACACCGAACGATCCGCAGGGCAAGGAAGACACCCGAGCCGAGCGTGCCGTCAAACCGGCTTTCGCGGTGGTCGCGCTCCTCGCCGTCGCCGCGGGAGCGCTCGGTCTATACGGGATGACCCGATCGGGCGGCAAGCATGTCGCGTACAGCGGCGCCTGTGCACGTTCACTCGATACGGCTCGCTCGATCGACGCGCTGGTTCGCGGCGAACTCGCCGCGCTGGTTCCCGCCCGCGGCCCGCGCGACCTCACGGCGATCTCGTTCGACGATGCCGACGGCCACAAGACCACCATCGGCTCGTTCGCCGGCAAGACGGTGCTGCTCAACCTTTGGGCGACCTGGTGTGTGCCCTGCCGGGCGGAAATGCCGGCCCTCGACCGGCTCGACGCGCAGCTCCGGTCCAGCGGCTTCGGCGTCGTGCCTGTCGATATCGACCAGCTGCGCCTCGAAAGAGCACGCAGTTTCTTCAAGGAGACCGGCGTGACGAGCCTGCCTTATTATTCCGACAACAGCGCCGACATCTTGCGCGCGCTGGGTGGCGAAGGGCTGCCGACGACGGTCCTGATCGGCAAGGACGGCTGCGAGATCGCGACGATGGCCGGCCCGGCGCAATGGGATTCGCCCGAAGCCAAGACGTTGATCGAGCGCGCCGCCAACGCGTCGAAAGCGCAGAGCTGATCGAGGGCGGAAGCAAAAGAAAGGGGCCGGTCCCCCCTCCAGCCTTTACACGAAGGTGTTTATACTTGGCCGTCCCGCAAGGCGGCCACTCTGCTTTTGGGGGACAGAACGACGGCCCGGCTGCGCTCCGAAGCGGAGAGGACATGACAGCCACAGAGGATGATCAAGCCGCCTCACGACAAACGTATCCAATTGTCGGCTCTCGATGACGGCCCATGCGTTACTTTCGCGGCGCCACCCTCCCTTGACCCTAGGCCCGGCTCCTCCAGAGCCGGCCCTTCTTCGTGTGAGGGTCTATTAGACCACGTCTGACAAGACATCCGACGCCTCGCCGACTATTGCTGCAACGCGGCATGACGTTGCGTAAGGCGAGGGTATATGAGGAACCTCCGCGACTCGAGCAGACCGAAGATGCTGATGTGGCCCGATAGCCTTTTTCAGACCTGGACGCACTTTCCGGCACCAAGACCCGAGGGTGATTCACCGCCAAAAGCGAGCGCGGAGTCTCGCGCTGCGCCAGCAAAGGCGAAGCCCGCTTCTACGGTGCGCCTACCTTAGTCAGTCTCGAAGCTGCAAGGGTGTGGGCACGGCTAACCCTGGCGGAATCGGGAACAGCGCCGTCTCGATCCGGCGGATCGCGTCGGCATCGCTCTCCGCCTTGTCCGGGTGCAGGATCGCGGCGAGAGCGGCGGCGCCGACCAGGCGATTGAGCGAGGGCGCGCCGGTCAGCACCTTGTAGGGCTCACCGGCATCGAGGACGAAGCGCGTCCCCTTCGGCAGCGCCGCGTGCAGCGGCGACTCCAGCGCCGCGAGGTCGGACACGACGACGACCTCAGGCTTCAGCGCCACCACCGCCTCGACGTCCATGTGGCGGAAGGTGCCGCCGCCGCCCTGCACGACGTTGCGACCACCGGCCAAGCGGATCGGCTCGTCGAGGGAGGTCCCGCCACGCAACGCGGTGAGCCCGTCGTCGCCACGGGCGATGTAGACGGCGACGCGCTCGGCGTCCGGCAGTTCGCCGAGCGGCTTCAGCGCGTCCAGCACCTTCTGCGCCGCGCTCGCCACCGCCTCGCCGCGCTCGACGGCGCCCAGCGGCTTCGCCAGCGTCCGGACCACTGTCGGGATGTCGGCGAGATCGCCGGAGAACAGCACCGCCGGCACGTTCAGCTCCTGCGCGATCTTCTCGTCGGCGGCGACGTAGCGGGGCGACAGGCTGCCGTAATCCACAACCAGCCCGGGCTTCCGCGCCGCCACGGCGGCGATGTCGCCCGGGGCGAAGCTGCGCGTCAGCATCGCGACCTGCGGCAGCGCCGCGACCTTGGCGTCGACATACATCGCATGGTCGGGGCCGAACCCTTCGACCAGGGCGCCGAGCTTGTCCGGCGCGATCGCCTGCAGCAGGATCTGCGCCGGCGCCCCGGCCGGCACCACGACGGAGACGGGTGCGGCCACCTCCTGCGTGCGGCC
>CAZZWW010000257.1:0-4750 GCA_964657815.1 Vulcanimicrobiota bacterium
TCATCCCAGGGGCGGTGCCCGACCAACCGCGGTCCGATCTGAAGAAGCCTTGGCTTGCTATCCAGCGGCACGCAGACCTCGAAGGCGTCCGCCTGCATGACCTACGGCATACCTTTGCGTCGATCGGCGCTGGGGCCAGCCTCGGCTTGCCGATTGTCGGGAAGCTTCTAGGACACTCGCAGCCGGCCACGACCGCGAGGTACGCGCATCTCGATGCTGATCCGCTCCGTCGCGCGACTGATCTTATTGGCGCGCAGCTTGCTGCAGCGTTGGCTCCGATCAAGCAAATTGAGGACGGGAACGACTGAAACTGGCCGTAACTGGCTGCTCTGGGGCGTGGAGAAGCGGCAGCCGCCGTTCGTTACGGTCGCGAGCGCTCCGCTTTTGAAGAACGCTATTCCTGATTAGTAGGTCACGGACCAAATGCTCCGGCTCTCCATGAAGGGAGCAGTTTTTTCGAACATGTGCCCTTTGATAGAGACCTGCTGCCTGATCACGCGCCTATGAGATTAAGGGCCTCTTGGCGAAATCAGCGCGGGCACATGAATCATCACCTTTCGAGCCAGCGGCTTATCAGCGTCGGGAAACGCCTGCTCGATACACAGAAGATGATCGCGAAGACTCGCGTCGATATGGACGATCTGGATCGGCTGAAAACCGACACGCGCGAGATCGTGCGCCTTTCGAGAAAGAGGCTGGCGCTGTAGCCTAGCGAATCGTCGTTGTCGGCCGTCGATCAGCCCTGGATTTCACCTTGGGAGTTTCTTGCCATGGTGAGCTTGAAGGCATGGGCCATCCTCAGCTCTGTGGGCGCGGCCAGATCCGGCGGCGGCCGACGGACGCATCTGTGGAGATAGCGGATCGTTTCTGTGATGCCGGTTTGGGAAAAGGGCTTTGAAACGACGCCCACCGCGCCCTCGTAGTCCTCGGGCAGCCGGGTGGAATTGGCAGTTATGAAGACGAACATCGTCTTCTCCATGCCGCGCAGGTAGCGGGCAACAGAAATCCCGGTGGGGCCGTCGAGCAGATTGAGATCGATGAATGCGACATCCGGCTCGACCGCACGGGCAAGGGCGATCGCCTCACCGGCTGACATGGCGGTGCCGACGATGTCGTGCCCCTCGGCCTCGACGGTCGCCTCAAGCTGCATCAGGAGCAGAGCTTCGTCCTCGACGATCAGCACGCGCAGGGGTTCATCCATCGAGGCGCTTTCCATCGATCGGTTGGATTGGCAGCCGTAACTCTACCATGGTGCCGGGATCAGCGGCGGTCCAGACGACCTCTGCCTGCAATTGACGCGCGAGCGTGCGGATCAAACGCGTGCCGAACCCCGACCGAGCTCTAATATCTGGCATCCCAACGCCGTCGTCGGCGATGACGACCTTCAGGTCGCGGTCTGACCCTTCCAACGTGATCGCCATATGGCCGCCCCGATCCGGCGGGAACGCGTGTTTGAAGGAGTTCATCATCAGCTCGTTCAGCATCAGCGAGATCGGCGATGCCTGCTGTGACGGAACGTGTACCGATTTAAGTTCGAGCGCCAGCTCGATATCCTCTCGGCCTGAGAGCTTGAGCAGTTCGCCCGAGACGTCGCGCACAAACTCCGCGAGATCGAACCGCCTGACGTCCTTCGACTGGTAGAGGCGGCGGTGCACCGCGCCAATCGACTCGACGCGCTGCAACATGCTGTCGAGCGAGGCGCGAGCCGCAGGGTCCTGGATGGCAGCCGCCTGCATGGAGAGCAGCGCCGAGATCATTTGGATGTTGTTCTTAACCCGGTGATCGACCTCGTGAACGAGCATCGTCTGGGTTGCCAGCGCTTCCTGCAGCTCCTCGGTGCGGCGCGAGACCTCGCGTTCCAACCACTCCTGCTGGGTCGCGATCAGCTGCTGGGCCGAGACGCGATCCGTGACGTCAAGCTGTGAGGCGAAGAAGAACTGCAGCTCGCCGGCCGCATTGGTAACCGGACTGATTTAGAGCCCATTCCAGAACGGCTCGCCGGTCTTGCGGTAGTTGAGAAGGTCGACTGCGATGTCGCTGCGCGATGCGACGGCTTCACGGATCGCGGTAATAGCCTTCGGGTCGGTGCCGGGACCTTGCAGGAAGCGGCAATTGTGTCCGATCACCTCCTCGCGTTCATAGCCGGTGAGCTTGTAGAACGAGGCGTTGGCGAAGACGATCGGGTTATCAGGCTGGCGAGGATCGGTGATGATCATCGCCATCCGCGTGGCGCGCACGGCGGCGGCGAATGGATCGCCTTGGCCTTGCTCGGCGTGCAGCTTGTCCGTTTCGTGCCAGTCGTGAACGTCCGTCACACCGCAATCCGTTTGAGAGGCCACGCGCCAGCGAAGCGCTGAGCTTCAGGCCGATAAGCCGATGCCCGTGCATCAACAACCACATTTGAGCTGCGGCCGGAGCCTGCCGCAGGGATCATCGAGGCAGCGACCATGATGGTGCGAAGAAATGGCGCGGCGTGTCAACTTGAGTTGACAGTTTGAGGCTAGGTTAGGCAACATCTCCCCAAAGGAGATGCAACAGTGGCTCATCGCTCCAATCGGCTCCCTGCGCTGATCGTCGACGCGCTCGGTCGAACAGTCTTCGACATCGCTTGGGCGACATGGGAGATGGTCATCTTCGGTGCAAGGCTACAGGCCAGACACTAGGACGTGGCCTTCCTTGTCTTCGGCGCGACAGGAGGCACTGGGCGCGCGGTCATCCATGCTGCGCTGGCACAAGGAAGCGAGGTCAAGGCGTTTGTCCGAGACCCGGCCGCCATGCCGACACAAGCCCGTCTCTCCGTTCTTCGTGGTGACGTCATGGAGGCGGGAAGCGTCACTTCGGTAATCAACGCGGACGACCTGGTCGTCGTAAGCCTTGGAAATTCGCAAAGCTCGGTGAGGCGAATGCTTGGCGCAATGCGAACCACGCCACCGGACATCTGCGAGGTCGGCACCCGCAACATCATCCAGGCGATGACCGCCGCCGGAGCACGACGGCTCGTCGTCGTCTCCGCCTTCGGCATCGGCTCCACGCGCGACAGGGCCTCGTGGCTGCTTAAGCTTTTCTATCGCCTGCTGCTCAAGGAGCAGATGGCCGACAAGGAGCGGCAAGAGACGCTGGTGAAGGCGTCAGGTCTCGATTGGACGATCGTCCAACCTGTTGCGCTGACGGATGCTCCGCGGACTGGCCGCTGGCTGGCCAGCACGAGCGGCGAGGTCGGCTCGCAGAAGATCAGCCGCGACGACCTCGCCCTCTTCCTCGTGGAATGCGTGCGAGGATCGGGCTTCGTGAAAGCGACCGCGGCGCTTTCAGGGGTTCGCTCCGCCTAGCGGAGCATGCGCCGCACGTCGCCGAGCCTACGATCTGCAAAATGATGCTTCAGCACCGCGCCGACGTGCGATGCGATAAGGGCGTAGAAGGCCAACGGCAGAACGAGATCGTGGAGCGTGCGCCAGAACGGAGCGCCGCGCCAAGCCACGTGCGGCAGGAACATACCAAAGAACTGGACGTCCTCGTTTCCCGGTGCGGACATCAGGAAGCCGCTGATCGGAAACGCGAGAATGAGGAGGTAAAGCCCGATGTGGGCTCCGACAGCAGCGCGACGCTGCAAGATCGACAGATCGTCATGGCGTGGCGGTGGATTCATGAGGAGCCAAGCCAGCCGGACCACCACCACGAGAAGGACGACGAGGCCGAGCGTCTGGTGAGCGCCGAGGAAGCTCGTGCGATCGGCGGAGGCGGGCAGCACCGCGATGAACAGCCCCATCGGGATCGCGAGAAGCATCAGCACCGCGGTGATCCAATGGGCGTAGCGCGAGGCGATGCCGAAGCGGCTCGTGCTGTTGTAGACGGTCGCAGGTGCCACCTCCCTGCGCCCGAGCTGTGCCCACGCGGCCCAGAGAAGAAAAAGCGTCGCGATCAGACCGAAGACGCCTTGGAGGTTCAACACGGCGAGCCTGACGCCGTCCGGCGATGGCGCCCTCGCATAGCTGCCGTCGACGTTGGCGAGCAGGATCGAAAGCGCCAGCATGAACAACGCTAGTGCCGCCAGTAGCGTGCCGCCGGCGCGGATCCAGCGGTTCGCCGCGTTCAGCGTAAGCGCAAGAACGATCGCGAGAATGAGGTACTGGGAAGCCACCCTTGCAATCCCCTAGTGGCGAAGATCGTCAACGCCCACAGGCGGCCTGAGAGGCTGAAGCGAGAATGTCATGAGCTCGATCTCGGATGACCCTATCGTCGACGGATCTTAGTCCGGCGCGACAAGATCGAGCGCCCAAAGTACGCGCAGCTTGAGCCAGTGGGCGGCAAGATCCACGTCGGCCGCCATCAGGCCATGAGACGCCGGCAGAATATGATGCTCCAGCTCCGCCCCCGCGTCCGCCAGCGTCCGCGCGAGAGCCGAGCCAGCGTCTACCGAGACGATCGGGTCGGATCGGCCTGACAGCATCAGCACCGGCTTGCGGGCGAGATCGGCCTGGGGGGCTGCCGGAACGGCGGCATCGCGCGCAGCAGCACCGCGCCGGAAAGCACGTCCGGGCGCAGCAGCAGCAGCGCCGCCGCGATGTTGGCGCCGTTGGAAAAGCCGATCGCGATCGGCGCCGTCAGGCCGTAGGCGGCGCGCGCGTCCGCGATGAAGGCGGCGAGATCGTCGGTGCGGCGTCGCAGGTCGTCCTCGTCGAAGACGCCCTCGGCGAGCCTGCGGAAGTAGCGCGGCATGCTACCCTCGAGAACCTGCCCGCGCGGCGACAGC
>CAZZWW010000258.1:0-4743 GCA_964657815.1 Vulcanimicrobiota bacterium
AGGTCTGGGCTTCGGCCTGTACGGCAAAGCCCAGCGTACCGACGAGCGTGGCGAGGCCGAAGATGCGGGCCAAGGTCATGGGTGTCTCCCGTGTTGCGACCGCCTGAAGCGGCAGTCCCGGATCAAACGGAGAAGCCCACCCGTCCCTACGCCGTCGGCACCGATGATCAGGGCTGCGGCGACTGACCGGGCGTCCCGCCCTGCGCGTGGTTGACGAGGGCGGCGCGGCTTTCCGGGGGCAGTTGGGCCAGGGCGTCGATCAGCGCCGCGTCCACCGCCTCGTCGGTGTCGCGGTTGGTCTGCCGAAGCGCCCCGAAATCGGCGACGACCTTGGCTTGGTCGTAGGTCGGCGCGGCGATGTCGGCCTCGATCTGCCGGCGCGCATCGCGGTGGGCCTGGCGCGCAGCCCGGATCTCCGGACGATGCGCCGCCATGGCGGCGCGGAAGCGCTTACGGTCCTCCGGCGGCAGCGCCTGGACGTGCGCCGGGGGCACCAGCGGCCCGGGGGCGACGCCCTTGGGCGGTTCGGCACCGCGCCGGTGCTCGCCGAAAGCGCGGCCGAGCACCGCCCCGCCGAGGAACACGTTGAGCAGCAGCGAGGCGGCGGCGATCCCGAACAGGGCGCGACGGTCAATCCACATCCACGGTCCCCATCGACGGACCGAGCGCGCTGGCGAGAACCTGGTCGGGGCTGTCGTCATGCCCGCCGAGGTTGACGTCGCCGACCATGATCCCGAGCACCAGGGCCGCCGCGATCGCCGTACCCCAGCCGGCGCGCCGCACCATCGGCGAGGCACGCCGCAGCCTCTCCTGCGGTCGCCGCGTGGCGTTCGCAGCGAAATCGGTGAAGCCGGCATCGTCGGCGAGAGGCAACGCCAACACGCGCTCCACCTCGATCATGGAGGCGTGCAGCGCGCGCGCCGGCGCGGAACGGGCCAGCAGCGCCTCGGCCTCGCGACGGGCGTCGAGCGGCCAGCGCGCCAGCGCGCCGCCCCAGCGGTCCAGATCGTCCTCGAAGGTCTGCAGGTCCATCATGGGTCCTCCGACCCGTCGGCGAGAGAAAGGCGCAGCGCACGGCGTGCGCGCACCAGGAGAAGCTCGAAGGCGCCGACGGAGGTCTCCATCGCCGCGGCGCCCTCGGCGTTGGACAGCTCGCCGTCGTAGGACAGGCTGATCGCCTGACGCTGGCGCTCCGGCAATCGCGCGATGGCCGCGCGTATCCGCGTGGCGCGCTCCTGCGCCAGCATGACCTCTTCGGCGTCGGCGGCGGGATCGGGGGAGTCCGGCGCGTCGTCGAGCGTCGTGGTGCGCTGCCGCCGCGCACCGTCGATACACAAATTCACGGCGATGCGCGGCAGCCACGCGCCGTAGCTGGCGCCGCCGCCCTCCTGACGCGCCTGCCAAGCCGGCGCCTTGACCCAGGCCCGCGTGAACACCTCCTGCACCACATCCTCCGCCGCCGCCCGGCTGCCCACCGAGCGCATCGTCACCGCCATCAGGCGGCGCTGGTGACGGGCCACGAGCTGGCCGAACGCCGCCTTGTCGCCGCGCCCAGCACGGCCGACGAGCTCGTCATCGCTCGCATCCGCTGCCATCCCTGCCGTCGTAGCCCACCCCCATGATGCATGAAACGGACGAGCCGCCGCGACCCTACGCGGCGGCGATGGAATCCTCGGCGACCACGCGACGAGGTCCGAGGCTGCGGCTCAGGTCGGCTCACGTGCCAAGCGTTCGCCGCGCGTCAGCGCTCGGCCTTCGCCGCGTCCGGCAAGTCTGCAGCACTGCTCCTGTCGAACCCGCCGGCCTGCCAAAGCCTGTCCTCGGCGATGGCCTTCAACGCTCCGTGAGAAATCCATCCTTCGCTACCGCCCGGGTACCAGTAGACGTGGCTGTAGCCGAGTTCGGTCAGGCGCTTGGCGGCATTCCAGCTGCCCCACCGCTGCGGATGGCAGAAGGCGACGATCGGCCTGGCCTTGTCGCCGCCGGTCGCGACCTCGACGCGCTTGGCGAAGGCGTCGGCAAAGCCGGGCGGATTCTTGCCCGTGCCCGCACCCGGCAGCCAGGTCGCGCCCGGTATCGAGCGGTGCACCGGGCTCCAGCTCAATCCTCCAGACGGCCTGTCCGCCGGCGGATGCTCGAGATTGGCGACATCGACGAGCACCGGGTTCTGCTTGGACACCAACGCCGCGAAGTCCGCCGCGTCGAGAACCGTCGCGCCTTTCAAGGTCTTCGGCGTCGCTCCCTGCATAGGTCCCGGCCACAGCGCCGAGGGCTCGGGCGCGAACGGCGTCTGCCCACGCGCGGGCGAGACGAGGCCCGTCACGGCGAGAAGAAGAAGGACGGACTTGATCTTCATGCGTCCGAAGCCGTCATGCCTTGGCCAGGACCGGCAGCCTGGCGACCTCGATCTTGGGGAGGAGGTGCATGACCGAGCGCTGGTACTCGAACTGCCCCACGGCGATCTGCGACGTCCACTCCGGCATCGGTTCGGCCATCATCTCGATCTCGTCCAGCCCTCGGTTGAAGCTGGTCGTGATCTGGTCGTCGACGAAATCGAGCCAGCGCCTGGTCTGCTCGATGCCGCGCCCACCGGCCTCCACCGGACCATGGCCCGGCACGAGCTTGGCGTGGGGAATATCGGCCAGTCGCGACAGCGAGCGGCGCCACGCCGGGAGGTCGGCGTCGGGCGTGGTCGGGGCGCGGTCGAGGAACACGATGTCGCCGGCGATCAGCAGGCCCGATGTTTCTTCGAAGAGGCAGAGGTCGTTGGCCGTGTGGCCGGACATCGGCAGGCAGCGGAACCGGCGTCCGCCGACCTCCTCGAGACCATCGACGGCAACGTGGGCCGGCTCCGGCACATTGGTCCCGCGCATGCGGTCGCCAGCGACGCGATACATCGCGTCGCTGATGTCGTTGCCGCGCGCCTTGAGGTCGGCGGCGAGGCCTTCGGCACCGTAGAGCACCTTCGGGTCGAACGCGCTGGCGCCAAGGGAATGGTCGGCGTGGATGTGGGTCAGGAAGATGCGCGCCACCGGCTTGCCGGTCAATGTGCGCACCACCGCGTCGAGCTCGCGGCCGTAGTTGTACGACGGGCCGGTGTCGACGAGGATTGCGCCCTCCTTGGAGTCGAACACGAGCACGTTGGCGATGGCGCCGCCGTTGGCGGCGGTGATCTTGTCCTGCGCGCCGGGGATGACCCACACGCCCTCTGCCACCTTCTGCGGGCGCAGGTCGTGAGATTGGGCCTGCGGCGGCAGGGCGAAAGCACGGGCGCCGAGCATCGGCGCCGCAGCAACGGCCAGCGTCAGGGCAAGGGTGTTGCGCCGGGTGGGCGCGAAGAGCGCCTTGTCGGTGTCGATCGTCTTCACAGCCGGCCCTCCCGGATGACGGCATTGGCCGCGGTGCGGACCATCGGCACCTTCGTGGTGAAGATGCCGCCGTCGTTGTCCCGCGCGGTCACGGCGACGTGGTCGCCGTGCTTGGGATTGGTGAATTGCAGGGTGAAGACCGGATTGGAGGCGATCGGTTCGTGGACCTCCATGTCGGCCAGCAAGGCGCCCTCGGCGTCCTTGATCTCCAGCGCCTGGATGAAGAACGCCGGCTCCTTGTGCAGGCCGGTGTCCATCGGATGCATGACGCGCAGCCGCAGGCGAAGCTGGTCCTGCTCCTCGCGCCACAGCTTGGCGCGCATCTGTCCCACGTCGTCCCAGTCGAGGCGCGCCTCGACGTTCGGCGGTGCCGAGCAGCCGCCCCCGACGGCGTCGAGGTAGCGCGCGCCGACATGCCATTGGCCGTCCTTGCGCACCGCGGCCCGGATCGCCGTGCCTTGCTCGATGCGCACTCGGAACGCGAAGACCGCCGGGGCCTGCTTCGGCCGTACCTTCAGCGCGAGCGGGAACGGGCTGAGGTCGGCGATCACCATGACCTCGTCGACCATGCCGAGCTTGCGCGCGTCGATCATGATTGGGACCTGGGTCTGGTCCTCCGTGATCGGCGGCAGGCCGACGACGACGCCCGCATCGAAGACGATCGGGTAATCCTTCAAGTAGTTCTCGGCCACCGCGTCCCAGACCGGCGAGTCGAGCGGATCCTTTGGGACTGAGGGTGTAACGGCCATGACGGCTCCCATTTCGCTTCGACCCGGTGATCGACCGGAACGTCTCTTGCCATCGCCGGCTGACGATGCCGCGGGCACCGCCATGAGACGGCTCTACCTACCAATAGATAGCCTGGCGGTTTATCAAGTCAAACCTGCGAAAGACGGAGGCTTTGCGGACCGCTTGGGCGCGAACGGGAAGTCTCTGCCACGTCCTGGAGGAAGAATCGGCGCTGGCGACACGGCATGAGCCCACGAGCGAGCGTTCCCTTTCTCCGACGGGAGGAATGGCCTAAGCGGAGCCAGCCCTCGCACTCCCCGGACCCATGATCCGCCTCGACAAGATCAGCAAGCAGAACGGCAAGCAGATCCTCTTCATCGAGGCCTCGGCGGCACTGCAGAGGGGTGAGAAGGTCGGGCTGGTCGGTCCCAACGGCGCCGGCAAGACCACGCTGTTCCGCATGATCACCGGCGAGGAGCCGCCCGACGAGGGCCAGGTCTCGACCGACCGCGGCATCACCATCGGCTATTTCAGCCAGGATGTCGGCGAGATGGCCGGCCGCAGCGTGCTTGCCGAGACGATGGACGGGGCGGGCCCGCTCGGCGCGGTGGCGGTGGAGATGAAGGAGATCGAGGCGGCTTTCGCC
>CAZZWW010000259.1:0-4730 GCA_964657815.1 Vulcanimicrobiota bacterium
CTTCTCGGCGCCCGGCTTGGCATCCTTGCCGCCGCGGCCGGCGAGCAGCTCGTCGATCGCCTTGGGCCAGTCGTAGAAGTCGCTGGCGACGAGCCCGGTCGAGCCCTTGGCCTTGTGGACCACGCCGACGTCGTCGCGGTCGGCGAGTGCGTCGTCGAGCCCGTCGGCCAGCATCTGCCCGAGGCTGTCGCCGAAGACGTCGACGAACAATGTGGCGTTCTTCGGCGGCGCCTTCGGAGCCTCCTTGGCGACGTCCTCGCTCGGCGCCGCGGGCGGCTTGGGCTTCTGTGCGTGGTGGTGGGGCCGGGGGCTGTAATAATCGTTCGATGCGCCGCCGCCGCCGTATCCGCCGCCGCGTCCGTAGTACCCACCGCCACCATACCCGCCGCCGTATCCCCCGCCCCCGCGGTAAGGGCCGCCGCCGTAGCCCGGGTAGGCCGGCGCGCCCTGGCGCGGCATCGGCAGGCCGCCGCCGCCGCCGAAGAAATTGCCGAACCAGCCCTGCGCCGCAGCCGGCACCGTGCCGACGGCGAACAGCGCGAGGAGGGCGAGGAGGCGGAGGCGCGCGAGATGGGCCATGGGCGCTACCTTAGCCCCGCGGAGAGCGATGGCCAAATTGGGCGATCGGAGGCGCCTCCGGTCGTTTGGCCGCGAGGATGCCAACGTCCCGCAACTCGGCTACTCTCCTCCACATGCGCCCGGCCGCCCCATGAGCCTCGTTCACCCCCGGTTCCGCGATCCGCCGCGCGTCGCCTGGCGCGAGGTGGCGCGCCGCGTCGTCGCGCTCGCGCCCAAGGGCCTCTACGCCCGCTCGATCCTCATCGTGATCCTGCCGATGGTGATCCTGCAGAGCGTCATCACCTTCATCTTCCTCGAGCGGCACTGGGCGCTCGTCACCAACCGTCTGTCCACGGTGGTGACGCAGGACCTCGCGGCGATCATCGACCTCTACCAGACCGACCCCAACGACAGCGAGACGCTGGCGCGCATCGCCGCCAGCCACATGAAGATGGACATCGAGTTCCTGCCGCCCGGACCGCTGCCGTCGGCGCTGCCCAAGCCGTTCCTCTCCATCGTCGACGGCGCGCTCTCCAACGAGCTGCGCAAGCAGATCGGCCGCCCGTTCTGGCTCGACACGGTGGGCCGCTCCAACCTCATCGAGATCCGCATCCAGCTCCCCCACGCCATCCTGCGCGCGGTGACGGTGCGCTCGGCGGCCTACGCCTCGAACTCCTACATCTTCATCGTGTGGATGCTCGGCACCTCCTTCGTGCTCATCGTCGTCGCCGTCGCGTTCCTGCGCACGCAGATCCGGCCGATCCTGCGCCTGTCGCGGGCGGCGGAGGCCTTCGGCAAGGGCCGCGACCTCGACTTCCGGCCGCGCGGCGCGCGCGAGGTGCGCCAGGCCGGCTACGCCTTCATCGCCATGAAGCGGCGTATCGAGCGCGCGATCGAGCAGCGCACCGCCATGCTCAACGGCGTCAGCCACGACCTGCGCACCGTGATCACCCGCTTCAAGCTCTCGCTGGCGCTGATGGAGGGCAGCGAAGACAGCGAGGAGATGAAGAAGGACGTCGAGGAAATGCAGCGCATGCTCGAAGGCTATCTCGCCTTCGCCCGCGGCGACGCCGGCGAGCCGGCCGTGGTGGTCGACATGCGCGACTTCCTCGAGGACCTGAAGGCCGACGCCGACCGCGGCGGCGGCGACTTGGCGCTCGAGTTCACCGGCGAGGCCGCCGTGCGCGTGCGCCCCGACGCCTTCCGGCGCTGCGTCGGCAACCTCGTGGCCAACGCCCAGCGCCACGGCACCCGCGTCGCGGTCGAGGGCGCGCGCGAGGGACGCTTCCTGACCATCCACGTCGACGACGACGGCCCCGGCATCCCGACGGAGAACCGCGACGACGTGTTCCGCCCCTTCGTGCGCCTCGACGAGGCCCGCAACCAGGACGCCGGCGGCACCGGCCTCGGCCTCTCCATCGCCCGCGACATCGCCCGCGCCCACGGCGGCGACATCGTGCTGGGCGAGAGCGCGATGGGCGGGTTGCGGGCCACGGTGCGGGTGCCGGTGTAGGACGACTCGATGACTCTCCTCTTTCCGCTCCCGACCCCCGCGCTCCCCACTATCGACGGCACCCTGTTCCCGGTGCGCCGAATCTACTGCATCGGCCGCAACTACGCCGACCACGCGCGCGAGATGGGCGGCGACCCCAAGAGCGAGCCGCCGTTCTTCTTCATGAAGCCGGCCGACGCGATCGTGCCGGTCGCGGCCGGCACGATCGGGCGCGTGCCCTATCCGCCGCTGACCCAGGACTACCAGCACGAGCTGGAGCTCTGCGTCGCGCTCGGCTCCGGCGGCCGCGACATCCCTGCCGGCGAGGCGCTCGGCCACGTGTGGGGCTACGCCGCCGGGCTCGACATGACGCGGCGCGACCTGCAGGCGGAGTGCAAGGCGGCGCGCCGGCCCTGGGAGATCGCCAAGGGCTTCGACGCCTCGGCGCCGATGGGTCCGCTGGTGCCGGCCGCCGCTTTCGGCCAGCCGGAGACGGGCGCCCTGACGCTGTCGGTCAACGGCACGCCGCGCCAGCGCGGCGACCTCGCCGACATGATCTGGAGCGTCGCCGAGCTGATCGCCGAGCTGTCGCGCGGCAGCGCGCTGGCTGCCGGCGACGTCATCATGACGGGGACGCCGGCCGGGGTTGGGGCGGTGGTGCGCGGCGACCGGCTCAGGGGCGAGATCCGCGGGCTGCCGGTGCTGGAGGTGGAGGTGGTGTGAGGGCCACCTTTGTCATTCCGGACGCAGCGAAGCGGAGATCCGGAACCCATTGCGCTCTCCGGCGAGCGGCGCTTCCGGTAGCCGCAATGGGTTCCGGGTTCGCGCGGCGCGCGCCCCGGAATGACAAAGGTTGCTACCCCTCCATCGCCTCGCGGCGCATCTCCAGCTCGAGCCAGGCGTCCTCGGCCGCCGACATCTCGGATTCAATCCCGGCCAGCGCCTCGGACGCCTTGGCGAAACCGGCGGGGTCGCGCGTGTACAGCCCGGCATCGTCCAGCACCTTGCGCAGCTTGGCCTTCTTGCCGTCGAGCTGCGCGATCGTCTTCGGCAGCGTGTCGAGCGCGTGCTTGTCCTTGAAGGAGAGCTTCTCCTTGGCCGCCCGCACGTTCCCGACGTTGACCACCTTGGCCTCGCGCATCGGGTCGGCCACCTGCTCGACGCGCCGCGCCGACACGCCGGCGCCGCGCTGCGCGACCATGTCGGTGTAGCCGCCGGCGTAGTCCTGCCAGCGGCCCTCGCCCTCGGCCACCAGCACGCCCGAGGCCACGCGGTCGAGGAAATCGCGGTCGTGGCTGACCAGCAGGATGGTGCCGGGGTAGTCCGTCAGCATCTCCTGCAAGAGGTCGAGCGTCTCCAGGTCGAGGTCGTTGGTCGGCTCGTCGAGCACCAGCAGGTTCGAGGGCTGCGCCAGGGCGCGCGCCAGCATCAAGCGCCCGCGCTCCCCGCCCGAGAGCTTGCCGATCGGCGTCCTCGCCTGTTCGGGCCCAAACAAGAAGTCCTTCATGTAGCCCATGACGTGCTTGCGCGCGCCGTTGACCTCGACCCAGTCGCTGCCGCCGCCGGTCAGCGCGTCCTTCAGCGTGGTCGAGGGCTGCAGCGAGGCGCGCTTCTGGTCCAGCGTCGCCATCTCGAGGTTGGCGCCGAGCTTCACGCTCCCCGTGTCGGGTTCCAAAGACCCTGTCAGCAGCGAGATCAGCGTGGTCTTGCCGGCGCCGTTGGCGCCCACCACGCCGAGCCGGTCGCCGCGCAGCACGCGGGTCGAGAACTCCTGCACGATGGGCCGCTCGCCATACGCCTTGCCTACCCCCCTGGCCTCGATCACCAGCTTGCCGGACGTCGCGCCCTCGCTCGCCACCAGCTTGACGTCGCCGGCCACGCGGCGGTGCTCGCGGTGTTCGGTGCGCAGGCTCTGCAGCCGGCCCAGGCGCTTGACGTTGCGCTTGCGGCGCGCGGTGACGCCGTAGCGCAGCCAGTGCTCCTCGTTCTCGATGCGGCGCTCCAGCTTGTGCTGTTGCGCCTCCTCCTCCTCGAGCTGGAGGTCGCGCCAGGCCTCGAACTCGCCGAACCCCTTGCCGAGCACGCGGGTGGTGCCGCGGTCGATCCACACGCAGCGCCGCGACAGGTTGGTGAGGAAGCGCCGGTCGTGAGAGATCAGCACGAGGGCCGAGCGGAGGCCCTTCAGCTCGGCCTCGAGCCACTCGATCGCCGGCAGGTCGAGGTGGTTGGTCGGCTCGTCGAGCAGCAGGATGTCGGGCTCGGGCGCCAGCACGCGCGCGATCGCCGCCCGCCGCGCCTCGCCGCCCGAAAGCGAGGCCGGGTCCTCGTCGCCGGTGAGGCCGAGCTCTTCCAGCAGGTTCTGCACGCGGTAGGAATCGTCGAGCGGGCCGAGCCCGGCCTCGGCGTAGGCGCGGGTGGTGGCGAAGCCGGTGAAGTCCGGCTCCTGCGGCAGGTAGCGCACTGAGGTGCCGGGCTGGAAGAAGCGTTCGCCGCTGTCGGCCTCCAGCAGCCCGGCGGCGATCTTCAGCAGCGTCGACTTGCCCGACCCGTTGCGCCCGACGAGGCACAGCCGCTCGCCGCGCTCGACGGAGAGATCGGCGCCCGCAAGGAGAGGGGTGCCGCTGCCGCCGAGGGAGAGGTGGATGTTCTGCAGGGTGAGGAGAGGGGGCGCCATGGCGGG
>CAZZWW010000260.1:0-4712 GCA_964657815.1 Vulcanimicrobiota bacterium
GATGCATCACAAGGGCAAGATGATGATGCACAAGAAGATGATGAAGAAGGAAATGATGAAGAAGTAAGACTTCTTCTTCAGCTTCGTCAGCCGGTTCAGAGCGCAGGGTCCGAGGGAGCCTGCGCTCTTTTTTATGATCGATCCGTCAGGATCAGCGCGGCTTGCGATGCTTGTGCCGGACGAGCGCGGAGGCCTGCCTGTCCAGCACATCCGCGACGCTACGCCCGGTCCGCACCTCCGCGGCGCTCTGCGGGAGAGCAACGGCCTCGACGATGAGGCGGGGCTCCGGGTGGACGAGGTTGGCGACCGCGAGAAGCGCACCGTAACCGGCGGCGAAGATCACGCCCAAGACGAACACCAAGCGAAACAGGGTAGGCATCTCGGCTCCGCCGGTGATCACGAACGGGATGTTAACGCGATCGGAAGCGGCGCGTTCGAGAAGGCTTCGACGAAGTTAACGCCGCCCAGCGGTCAGCTGCGGACGAAACCGAGCACGTCCTTGACGCCGTCCATCGTCTCGCGTGCGATCGTCCGGGCGCGGCCGGCGCCGTCTGCGAGGATCGCGTCGATCGAGGCGGGATCGGCGACGAGGCGCTGCATCTCGGCACCGATCGGTCCCAGGGTCGCAACCGCGCTGTCGGCGAGCGCGGTCTTGAATGTCGAAAAGTTGGCGCCGCCGAATTCCGCCAGCACCGCCGCCTTGTCGCGGCGGTTCAACGCCGCGTAGATGCCGACGAGGTTGTCCGCCTCGGGCCGCGCGGCGAGGCCGGCCGGCTCGGAGGGCAGGGGCTCCGGGTCGGTCTTCGCCTTGCGGATCTTGGCGGCGATCGCGTCGGCGTCGTCGGTCAGGTTGATGCGCGAATTGTCGGACGGGTCGGACTTCGACATCTTCTTGGCGCCGTCGCGCAGGCTCATCACCCGCGTCGCCGGACCCTGGATCAACGGCTCCGGCAGCGGGAAGAAGGCCTCGTCCGCCTCGCCTCGGCCAAGCCCGCGCGCGGCGATCGAGGCGCCGAAATCCAGGTTGAACTTCTGCGCGATGTCGCGGCAGAGTTCGAGGTGCTGCTTCTGGTCCTCGCCGACGGGCACGTGGGTCGCCTTGTAGGCGAGGATGTCGGCGGCCATCAGCACGGGATAGGCGTAGAGGCCGACGCTGGCCTGCTCGCGGTCCTTGCCGGCCTTCTCCTTGAATTGCGTCATGCGGCTCATCCAGCCGATCCGCGCCACGCAGTTCAGCACCCAGGCGAGCTCGGCGTGCTCGGCCACCTGGCTCTGGTTGAAGACGATGTGGCGCTTGGCGTCGATGCCCGAGGCGATGAAGGCGGCCGTCACCTCGCGGATCGATCGCTTCAGCTGGTCGGGATCCTGCGGCACGGTGATGGCGTGGAGGTCGACGACGCAGAACAGGCACTCGTGCGTCGCCTGCAGGTCGACGAAGCGGGTGATCGCGCCGAGGTAGTTGCCGAGATGCAGGTTGCCGGTCGGCTGGACGCCGGAAAATACGCGTTGCGGGAAGCTTGTCATGGAAGGGCGGCGGTCCGTTTCGGAAGGCGCCGCTTATCACGTGAGGGGTGCGCGCTGGCAACCGGCTCGCTCACGCCGGCAAGCGGCTCGAAGTCCGCGTCCAGCGTCGCCGCGCGACCCGCCGGCGGATCGAAACGGGTGATCGGCTCCGCGAGAGAGACATTGCCTCAGGCCGCCGGCATGCTCATGACCATCCAGCTGACGCCGAACCGGTCGGCCACGACTCCGAAGAGCGAGGCCCAGAACGTCTTTCCCATCGGCATGCGGACCTGGCCGCCTTCGGCGAGGGCCTCGAACATGCGCCGCGCCGTGGCGTCGTCCGGCACGCTCAGCGACAGCGAGACGCCGTGGAACGTCGGGGCCGACTGGCAACGCCCATCGGTGAGAAGCACCTTTGCTCCGCCGACATCGAGGCTCGCGTGCATGATCTTGTCTTCGGCTCCGGGCGGAAGCATCCCGGCGGGGATCGGCTCGGGGCTCTCGCTGTAGCGCATGATCATCTCGACCTTGGCGCCCAGCGCGATCTCGTAGAATCGGATGGCCTCCTCGGCGCGGCCCTCGAACATGAGATAGGGTTGGATGAGCATGGTTGTCGGCTCGCGGTTGAAGCGTTCGGAGCCGACCACCGATGCCTGAAGCGGTCAATCCGACGGAAGAGGAAGCCACGGCGAAGGCAGATGCTCCGTTGCGGTCGCGCTTCCTCGCCTCGCTCCTTGGTGCTAGCCTGACCCCATGACCGTAGCCGTCACCCGCGCCGCGGAAGGTCTGGAACGCCGGGCCTTCACCGTCGCCGCCTTCGAGCGGATGGCGGAGTTCGGAATCGTCGGCCCCGACGAGAGGCTGGAGCTGATCGGCGGGGAGGTGGTGCCGATGAGCGCCAAGGCGTCGCGCCACGAAGGCATCAAGGCCGCGATCGCATATCGTTGGGGCCGGTCGTGCCCGAACGGCCACATGTACGTGCAGGAGACGGGCCTCCGCCTCGACGACCACACCTACCTGGAGCCCGATTTCATCGTCTTTGCCCGCACCAAGCCGCTGGCGCAGCTAAAAGGGCCCGACATCCTGCTCGTCGTGGAGGTCGCGGACTCCTCGCTCGACTACGACCTGCGCCGCAAGCCGCTCGTCTACGCGAGCTTCGGTGTGCGTGAGCTATGGGTGATCGATGCGGCGCGCCGGCTCGTGCATCGCCACCGCGATGTCGGGGCCGATGGCTACGGGACCGTGCGCGAGGCACCCGCGACCGAGGTCCTCCTCCCCGCCTACGCGCCACAGGACTTCGCTTTCGCGCTCGATGACCTGGAAGAGATCTAGCGACAGCGAAGGCGCTGCTTGCCAGGACCGATGCCGGGCGTAGAGTGATGCCATGAGCACGCCGCTGGAGCTGGCCGCGGAGGCCTTGCGCGACGCCGGGGCGTTGCGCAGCCTCAATCAGCGGTCGCTCGAGATCTTCCGCCGCATCGTCGAGAGCTACCTCGTGACCGGCGAGCCGCTAGGCTCGCGCAACCTCTCGCGCCTGCTGCCGACGCCTTTGTCGCCAGCCTCCATCCGCAACGTGATGCAGGCGCTCGAAGAGAGCGGGCTGATCTTCGCGCCACACACCTCCGCTGGCCGGCTGCCGACCGAGATCGGCTTGCGCTTCTTCGTCGATGCGCTGCTCGAAATCGGCGACATCGACGAGGAGGAACGCCGCCGCATCGAGGCGCAGCTCGGCTACGGCGGCGTCGATCGCTCCTTCGAGACGATCCTCACCGAGGCGACCACCATGCTGTCCGGCATGACGCGCGGCGCCGGCGTGGTGGTGACGACCAAGGACAACGGCCGCCTCAAGCATATCGAGTTCATCCGCCTCGAGCCGGAGCGCGCGCTCGCCGTGCTCGTCGGCGAGGACGGCGGCGTCGAGAACCGCGTGCTGCCGATCGCCGCCGACCTCCCGGCCTCGGCGCTGGTCGAGGCCGGCAACTATCTCAACGCCCGCATTCGCGGACGCACGCTCGGCGAGGTCCGCCACGACGTCGAGACCTCGCGCAAGGCGGCGGAGCGCGAGCTCTCGGAGCTGACCGAGCGCCTCGTCGACGCCGGCCTCGCCTCCTGGGCCGAAGGTGCCGGACGCGAGGCGCAGTTGATCGTGCGCGGCCAGGCCAACCTGTTGACCGACCTCAAGGCCATGGAGGACCTCGAGCGCATCCGCCTGCTCTTCGCCGACCTCGAAACCAAGAAGGACGTGATCGACATTCTCGCCCGCGCCGAGGGCGGCGAGGGGGTCCGCATCTTCATCGGCTCGGAAAACAAGCTGTTCTCGCTGTCGGGCTCGTCCATGATCGCCGCGCCGTTCCGCGACGGGCAGCAGCGCATCGTCGGCGTGCTCGGCGTCATCGGCCCGACGCGCCTGAACTACGCGCGCATCGTGCCGATGGTGGACTACACCTCCAAGCTGCTGGCGCGGATGGTGTCGCGGGGCTGACGCGTTCAGGGGCCGGATCGCGCAGCGCCCCCGTCGCCCAATGAAGCCGGCAGACATTTCGAATGGTTCTGATCGTTCGGGAGGACAGCCGTCGCCCTTGTATCATGGCCACAGGCAAACCATAACGTCGCGGGACGAGGAGCCTGGACCGCGTGATGACGTTGCTTAGCTTTTGCTACGATAGGCCGGGCAGTTACTGCCGCGCAGCCGCAACTCGACTGGCGAAAGCCAAGAGTTGGACCGGGAGGTTTTTCCCGATTTTTGCGGCGGCTTTTCTGGTCTGGGCGCCTTTAGGGCACGCGCAGACCTCCGAGCCCAACGCGACCACGCCGGCCGCCGCGGCCGCTCCCGCGCCGGCAACGAGCCCTGCCACCGCGACGAGCCCGGCTCTTCCCGCGCCCGGCGCGACCGCGCCTGCCGCCACGCCGGTCTCGACCGAAGCCACGCCCGGCACCAAGGCTACGGCCGGTAGCGGCTCGGCGCTGATCCCGCACGACCTCTCGCCCTACGGCATGTTCATGAACGCCGACGTCGTGGTGAAGGCGGTGATGATCGGCCTCGCCTTCGCCTCGCTCGTCACCTGGACGCTGCTGCTGGCCAAGGCCGTCGAGCTGACGGCGGCGCGGCGCCGTGCCCAGGCCGGCCTGGGCGAGCTCGCCCGTGCGCAGACGCTCGGCGAGGCGGCTTCGCGGATCGCCAAGAGCGACACGGTGGTGGGGCGCCTCGT
>CAZZWW010000261.1:0-4701 GCA_964657815.1 Vulcanimicrobiota bacterium
CGATCAAGACCAACGTGCGCATCATCGCCGCCACCAACAAGGATCTGCGCATCCTCATCGCGCAGGGGCTGTTTCGCGAGGATCTGTTCTTCCGCCTCAACGTCGTGCCGCTGCGGCTGCCGCCGCTGCGCGAGCGCATCGAGGACGTTGCCGACCTCGCCCAGCATTTCTTCACCCAGGCCGCCAACGAGGGCCTGCCGTCCAAGCACCTCGAGGCCGGTGCGCTGGAGCGCATGAAGCGCTATCGTTGGCCGGGCAACATCCGCGAACTCGAGAACCTTGTGCGCCGTCTGGCGGCGCTCTACCCGCAGGAAGCGATCGGCGAGCAGCTCGTCGATATGGAGCTTTCGGCCGATACGAGCTTCGCCACGGCGCCTTTCGGCGTCGGACGGGTCGCAGCCGACGGTGCAGGGCCGGCGCGCAACGACGAGGACCTGCCGTTGTCCGCCGCCGTCGAACGCCACCTCGTCAAGCTGTTCGGCTCCTACGGTGACGGACTGCCGCCGCCTGGCCTCTACCACCGCATCCTGCGGGAGCTCGAGCAGCCGCTGATCTCCGCCTCGCTCGCCTCGACCCGCGGCAACCAGATCAAGGCCGCCGAACTGCTCGGCCTCAATCGCAACACGCTGCGCAAGAAGATCCGCGACCTCGATATCCGGCTGATGCGCTCGCCACGCTGAAGCCGAGCTTTTCAGGCCGCCGGGGGTCTTCGGCCCACGAATTGTCGCAATCTTGCAACAGGTGTGCGTCTCCGGCCGGTCAGGCCGGGATGGATGCGGGCCCGCAGGGGGTTCGTGCCGCGGGGACAGCGAAGTCCTCCGCGGAGCGGCACGCAGGACATCGAGCGCCGGATGGCAGCACGCAGGACCGACCAGCCGCCGGCATCACGCCGCCTGCTCGCGCGCTTCGGTCCCGTGGCGGTCATCCTCGCCCTCGCGGTCGCGACCACCAGCTTCCTGATCTTCGCCGAATACACGCCGATCCACGCGTCGGGCTCCGTGGTCCTCGGCCTGTTCATCGCCAATGTCGTCACCATCCTCACGCTTCTGCTGCTGGTGGTGCTCGAAGGCTGGAGCCTGCTCATCGCCTGGCGCGCAGGGGTCGCTGGCGCCCGGCTGCATCTGCGCATCGTCGGCCTGTTCTCGATCATCGCCGCCGTTCCGGTGATCCTGATGGCGCTGGTCGGCTCGATCGCGCTCGATCGCAGCCTCAACCCCGCCTTCCTCAAGGACGTGCGCGGTTTCGTGCAGAACACGATCGAGGCGGCGAGCCGCTACCGCGAGGCCCAGTGCGTCTCGCTGCTGCAGGAAAACAAGCTGACGGCCAAGGACCTCGACAGCGCCAAGGCCTTCCTGACCGCCGATCGGGCGATCCTGCGCGATTACTTTCAGTCTCGCGCCAAGTTCCTCGGCTTCAGCGCCGCGGCCCTGCTGAAGCCCGATGGCACCATGATCGAGCGGGCGAACCTCGGCATGACCTTCGGGACCGACGTCGGCGTCATCCGCCTGCCGACCGCGGAAGAATTCGCCTCCGCCAAGGCCGGCGAGCCACAATGTCTGCTCTTCGATGGCGAGAAGACCTACGTGGCGTTGCGCCCGGTGACGCTGTTTCCCGACACCTACCTCTACACGGCGCGGCCGGTGGACAGCTTCTCGGTGGAGTTCCCGATCCAGGCCAAGCAGATCGTGACGCGCTACGACGCCTTCGACCATCACCGCACCTCGATCTCGATCGCCTTCGCCACGATGTATGTCTCGATCGCGCTGATCATGCTGCTCTCGGCGACCTGGCTCGGCCTTTCCTTCGCCAATCGTCTCGTCGACCCGATCCGGCGTCTCATCAGCGCCACCGACCAGGTCGCGTCGGGCAACCTCTTCACCCAGGTCCGCATCGATCGTTCGGAAGGCGATCTCGCCCATCTCGGCGAGACCTTCAACAAGATGACCGCCGAGCTGCGCCTCCAGCAGAACCGGCTGGTCGCGGCCAGCAGCCTCATCGACGAGCGGCGCATCTTCACCGAGGCGGTGCTCTCGGGCGTGCCCGTCGCCGTGATCGGCGTCGATCCGCACGGCAGGATCACGACCGTGAACCCCTCGGCGGAGCATCTCATCGGGCCGGGCGGCGAGGGTGCCGTCGATGCGCTGCTCGGCGCGGCCGTCGAAAGCGTGGTGCCCGAGATCGCCAAGACGTTGGCCGAAGCCCGCAACAGCCAGCACCGGCTGGTGCAGGGCCAGGTCCAGCTCGCCCGCAACGGCCGCGACCGGCTCTACAACGTGCGCGTCACCAGCGAAGGGTCGGCCAAGGCCGACAAGAGCGTCGTCGTGACGCTCGACGACATCACCGACGTGCTCGAGGCGCAGCGCTCCGCCGCCTGGGGCGACGTGGCGCGCCGCATCGCCCACGAGATCAAGAACCCGCTGACACCCATCCAGCTCTCGGCCGAGCGCATCAAGCGCAAGTACGGCAAGCTCATCACGCACGATCGCGAGGTGTTCGACCAGTGCACGGACACGATCGTGCGCCAGGTCGACGACATCAAGCGCATGGTCGACGAGTTCTCCGAGTTCGCGCGCATGCCCAAGGCGCTGCTGGAGCGCGACGACCTCACCGAATGCGTGCGTCGCGTCGCCTTCCTCATGCGCGTCGCGCACCCCGATATCGTGTTCGAGGACAAGCTGCCCGAGGAGCCGGTGGCGATGCGCTTCGACCGGCGGCTGATCTCCCAGGCGCTGCAGAACATCATCAAGAATGCCGCGGAGGGGATCGCCGCGCGCGACCCGAGCGAGGGCAAGGGCCGCATCCGCATCTGGCTGACGGTCGGCGCCGACGTCGCGATCGACATCATCGACAATGGCAAGGGCTTCCCCAAGGAGGGGCGTCAGCGGCTGCTGGAGCCCTACATGACGACGCGCGCCGAGGGCACCGGCCTCGGCCTGCCGATCGTGGCCAAGATCCTCGAGGATCACGGCGGCGGTCTCGACCTCCTCGACGCACCCGACGGGGCGGGCGCCCGGGTCCATCTGCACTTCCCCAACCGCGAGGCGTCGACCGACGCCGCGTCTTCCGAAGACACCGCCGACTTGGCGGTCAACGAAACGGCTTGAACGACCATGGCGAGCGACATTCTCATCGTCGACGACGAAATGGACATCCGGGAGATCGTGTCCGGCATCCTCTCGGACGAGGGCCACGGCACCCGGACCGCGAAGAACTCGGACGAGGCGCTCAACGCCATCCAGTCGCGGCGCCCCAGCCTCGTCTTCCTCGACATCTGGCTGCAGGGCTCGAAGCTCGACGGGCTCCAGGTGCTCGAGATCATCAAGCAGCAGAACCCGCACCTGCCCGTCGTGATGATCTCCGGCCACGGCAACATCGAGACCGCCGTCTCGGCGATCAAGCTCGGCGCCTACGACTTCATCGAGAAGCCGTTCAAGGCCGACCGCCTCGTGCTCATCGCCGAGCGCGCGCTGGAAAACTCGCGGCTGAAGCGCGAGGTCAGCGAACTCAAGGTGCGCTCGGGTACGGTCAGCAAGATGGTCGGCAAGTCGACCTCGGTGAACCAGCTGCGGCAGGTGATCGATCGCGTGGCGCCGGCCAACTCGCGCATCATGATCACCGGGCAGTCCGGCGCGGGGAAGGAGCTGACCGCGCGCATGATCCACGACGCCTCGGCGCGCGCCGCCGGGCCATTCGTCTCGATCAACGCCGCCACCATCACGCCGGAAAACATGGAGCACGAGCTGTTCGGCTCGGAGGGCGCCGAGGGCCGCTACGTCGGCAAGCTCGAGGAGGCTCACGGCGGCACGCTCTACATGGACGAGATCGCCGACATGCCGCGCGAGACCCAGGGCAAGATCCTGCGCGTGCTGGTCGAGCAGAACTTCACCCGCGTCGGCGGCACCACGCGCGTCAGCGTCGACGTGCGCATCATCTCGTCCTCGGCGCGCGACCTCGCCTCGCTGATCACCGAGGGCGCCTTCCGCGAAGACCTCTTCCACCGCCTGTCGGTGGTGCCGATTCGGGTGCCGGCGCTCTCCGAGCGGCGCGACGACATCCCCGAGCTGATCACCTTCTTCATGGACCAGTTCACGGCCAACGCCGGCCTGTCCAAGCGGGCGATCGCCGAGGACGCCATGGCGATCCTGCAGTCGCACGATTGGCCGGGCAACATTCGCCAGCTCCGCAACAACGTCGAGCGCCTGATGATCCTCGCCTCCGGAGACCCGGAGACCGAGATCACCGCCGACATGCTGCCCTCCGAGGTCGGCGCGCTGGTGCCGGCGACACCTACGGGAGCGGGCGGCGAGAAGCTGATGAGCCTGCCGCTGCGCGAGGCGCGCGAGGTGTTCGAGCGCGAGTACCTCATGGCGCAGGTGAGCCGCTTCGGCGGCAACATCTCGCGGACGGCCGAATTCATCGGCATGGAGCGCTCGGCCCTCCACCGCAAGCTGAAGTCGCTGGGGATCGATTGAGCGCAAACGATCGGGGCTCGTCCGCGCGGCCCACTCGCGCCGCCATCTTCGCGGCTTTCTTCAAGGTGGGTGTTCTCGGGTTCGGCGGCGTGGCACCGCTGGCGCGCCACGTGCTCGTCGACGAGCGGGGATGGCTCGGGGAGCGCGACTTCGCCGAGACCTTCGGGCTTGCCAGCACGCTGCCCGGCGCCAACACCGTCAATCTCGCCACGATGCTCGGGGATCGCTG